>JAWOGF010000039.1:0-9502 GCA_046497075.1 Candidatus Saliniplasma sp. | reverse complement strand
AAAAATAAATATAGGTCATAAAATGACGAGGTGTGAGATCTATGGGTAAGTTGAAGTATATATGTAGTAGATATACCGAATATGTACTCATAATTGGGATAATTATAGCCATCGTAGGTATTGTATTAATATCCCTAGGTTCGCCTCAGACACGCGAGGGTGAGAATCCAATTACTGACGAGCAATATTTTTATAAAGTTCCTGGCCCACAACAAGAGTTAGGGATGAAGATCATATCAGCCGGTGCGGTGATCAACTTGTTAGGTGGATTCATGGGTAGATATTTCCTTACCGAATTAGAGAAGACACCTCAAGGGATTCATTTTCACCTCAATAAAGATGATAAGATTTCCTCTAATTTTAAATGGGCTAGTTACATTTCACTCTTATTTGGTATATCCCTAGCAGTTTTCGGCTTCTTCCGGGCTATCAATAGTCAGGAAGTTCCAACTTCAGGAGGAGTACCTATCGGATTATTTAATTTGGCGGTAGAGCAGATATTTGGCCTCAGTTTCCTGATCTCTGGAATATTTATTGGTGTCTCAGGCGGTTACTTAGTTGGTATGATGCTGGCTACGAAAGGGAGATAATATAGGTGGATGATATTATGGAAGGACCTGATCAGAAATCTCTTTGGGAAGAAAGTGAGCAGTACGGTGGATGGAAACGATCCTACAAGAAATTGGGTATAATAGGATTGATTATGACGATTGTAGGGATTATTACATATTTTGCAGCATCTTCTATGAACCTGGGAGGGGAGAATCTAAGTGTGATGTCTGCCCTGTTAGCAGCCTTAGGCCTCTTAATAGGAGTCGCAGGTGGTATCGGTTATCTAGATGAAAAGCAAAAAGAAGGTAAGGAAAGGATACGTACGATAGAAGGCTTTGCTTCTGTTATATTATTGATTGTGGGTATGCTTGTTTTCTCCAGTATGTTTTATTTATTTCTGGCTCTGAACACTCTGGCTATAATATTAGGTGTTGTTGGAATGAAGAAAGGCGATAACACGATAGCTATAGGTGGAGTTATCGGGGGAATAATCATGTTTGTATTTGCTGCGATATTGATATATCTCGTAAGTTTTCCCATAGGATAAACTTTCAAATCAAGAAGTTTCCTTATTATCCGCGGCGATATGGAGTACACGATGATTCTCGAATCTCTTTAAGATTGAACGTTTTATAAAGTTCATAAGATGATCGGGATCTCTCTTCCACACTGTGGACATGCACCGTCTTTCAGGTTGGGTTCTCCCGATGAAAAATAGGATCTTTTTATTATGGCTTTCCCACAGTTCGGACATCTAGTATCGTTGTCCGCAGGGAGATTCCCCAGATAGACGAAGTTCAATCCAACACCTTCTGCGATCTTCCTGGCCTGGTCCATCTTGCTGGACGGGGTAGCGGGAACGTTCTTCATCTTATGATCTGGATGGAATTTGGAGAAATGTGTGACGGTATCTTCACCTAGATTATCTTTTACCCACTCTGAGAACTCCCTGAGTTCTTCTTCGCTGTCATTGTGATCGGGAACGACCAGGTAGGTGATCTCGATATGGATTCCAAGTTCACGGGCTTTTACAGCAGTATCAAGAACCTTCTGCAGTTTCCCACCTACAATTTCTCTGTAGAACTTTTCACTCATGGCTTTTATATCGATGTTCATAGCATCTAGATAGGGTGAAATCTTTTCTAGAGGTTCGTTTTCCATGAAACCATTGGTCACGTAAACGACGTACCCCCCACCTTCTTCCTTGTACTTTTTAGAAACGTCGTAAGAGAATTCAAAGTCGATAGCGGGTTCATTATAGGTCCATGCTATGCCGTCGCTTTGCAAAGCTTTTCTGACCAAGTCGTCCACACTGTATTCTCTAAGATAGGGACTATCGGGACTGCCGCAGGAAAGAGAGGCGTTCTGACAAAACAGGCAGCTGAAGTTGCAGCCCATAGTACCAAAAGAAAGTACCTTAGAACGGGGCTTAAAGTGATACAGGGGCTTCTTCTCTATAGGGTCCATAGCTACGGAGGCAATTTTACCGTAGATGAGTGTGTATAAAGTACCTTTTCTATTTTTTCGAACACCACATACCCCTTTCTTACCCTCTCCGATCTTACAGTGATGTCCGCACAAGTGACATCGAACTGAATTCCCATCTCCTTTCTCCCAGAACATAGCCTCTTTCATATTCTTTAACACTTCTATCAATCTACTAATATGTTTTGGAAAGCCATTTCATCAGTTCACAAGATCAGGTGGCGGAGGAGTCTCATATCTAGGTTCTTTAGGTTCTTTACTAGACTCAGGTCTCCCTTTCAGGTAATGTACTGTTATACAGATGCCTATAAAACTCATGCCTAAGAGTGTGATCAAACCTGTGATGATTGGAGTGATTATGACATCAGCTGAAAATGAGAAAATTTCACCCGCGATCAGGTAGGAAACGATCATAGAAATGATACTGCCGATGATATTCATGAGTATTATGACTCCTACCAGAACCAGTGTGAACTTTATCGTATCGTTATCTTTTGCAAATTTTTTACTTGAAGATAGAGAATCAGTGATATTTTTTCCTTCTATAACTATAATTGGGATGGCAAAGAGCCACCAGTAGCAAAACAAGATACCGGGGATCAGGCATAATACCAATCCTACATTGACTAGTAAGGTTATGATTATACTGGCTCCGATAATACCCAAAGGATGTTTTTTGATAGATTCGAAACCTGTTTTATAGGAAGTCCTTCCGATTTGATAAGCTTCTTTTGCCATCCCGACGACTCCTCCTATGAAGATCACTTGGATAATAGTATTGATAAGGGAAAGGGGGATAATTATAGTATATACACTAATCATTGTATCCCACATCACTGATAGATCGGTAGTTTCTTCAAAAACGGCTGTCGCCTCCATGAGGGTATACTGCTGGATGAAAGTTAGGACAATGATCATCAGAACAGGGATCATCCAGTATATAAATATGGGACCTAGATTATCCCTTAATATGTCGTAACTTTTAGAGAGGGTATCCGACGTACTTAATTTCCTTTTATAATATTGAAATCCCTGTGGAAACGAACTACTAGAACTTTTAGATCGGTCCCCTGTTAATCTTGATCCACAGTAAGGGCAAAATTCGCCCCTCTCCTCTTCTGGTATCCTAGAACCGCAGTTTGGACATATCACCAAATAGATCACCTTTTCTACAGTAATATTGAAGTAATAAATAATATTTTGGTAGGGGTTTAAAAAAATAATAAAAATAGAAAAATATAGAAGATTTTTTTGGGTATTCAGTAACTGATCGTAAAGTCTACTGGATCGCTTCCATCATTGTAGACAAAATAACCCTTTCCGGGTGTCATGATGACTTGGGAGAGATCCGTTTCATACTTTATATTATACTCCTCATTCCTGTCAAAGACACCGATCTTCGTTACCTCTTGGGGCAGTATGGAACTTGCCGTTTCGTCTGAATTAGATGGGTATCCTATCATATTCCATCCTGGCTGTAAAGAAATCGTGGTTGTTCCTGGCTCCGATCCCGCCAAGGTAAGTGTGTCATCAGTATTCATCTGTATCCAGATACCCATTGTACGGTCCCAAGTATCAAGATCATTGAAATGATCTTCCCGGCCTACTTTGTAAGACATCCAATCGTCCGTTTCAGCATCGTAGTACATCACCTTCTCGTAACTACCTGATATGCCGTTAGAAGAATCTTCCAAGATAGATACCAGGTCGGTAGTCGTCGGCATAAGTTTGGATGATACAAAATTCCAACCGTTATCACTAGAACTCAAAGTGATGTCAAAAGACTGGTTCTCCGTTCCTGTATAGAACTCAAAGTCGTAAGAAGACCCCAGCGTATTACCGGCTTTATCTGCTACCTGAGAACCGACTGTACCTGTATACCATGTATCCTCCTGAAGAGGCGATCCCATCGAGTATCGGAAGGAAAGGTCATAATCTGCAAATTCGTTCCATTGACTTCCATCATATTGATGGAAATGTCCATCAGCGTATTGATCTCCGGATATCATCACCCTATAACGGTTACTTTCATCTCCTTGGCCTCCTTCCTGCTGCACTCTTATACCGTACGAGGTCCCAGCAGAAACGCTTACCGGCGAAGAAAAATCAGCCGTCACCCAAGAAGCACTTGTACCTATCTCCGAAGGAGAAATCGAAGCGGTCCCTAGGGCGTTACCATCAGGCGGACTATCGATTATCTCAACTACACAGTCTCCCGGAGGAGAACCCTCTTTAAGCATGTACAGTTCCACTTCAGTTATATCATCGCTGTCGGAAGGTATGAATCCTTGAGCGTCTTTATAATCACCATAGACTGAAGCTCCCGTAGACCCTTCGGCGTCATTACCTCCTCCTTTACCCTTTACAGGTAACATGTACTTGGAAGCATCCGAACCCTGTTCTATCGTGTGCTCAACCGAGGGACTTAATGAAACTGTTGAGGAGTTGAAAGTCGAGCTGTCGATCTCCTCTGAAAAATTCACGTATATATTGTCAAGATCTATAGATACTTCTGTCTCACCGTCCGAAGGATCGCTCGAGATTACACTAGGTGGTTCCGCATCTACTGAAGCTGTAGATTCCTTTGTTTCACCTGATCCATCACCTGTATCAGCATCTACGTACTCCGCAGTGATTATATCTCCGTGAGAAACATGAAGAACCCCATCCTGGTCTGTCTCAGAGATCTCGATCGAGCCTTGGAATTCAGATGAACCTGTAGATATCTCACTCAAGGTTACCGTCTCCGGCGTCGTCTCCGTATCACTCATTATATCTATATCTATAGAACTTGTCCCCTCTAGATCTGCGTCCATAACGGTAGCTTCAACAACATCTTCACCAGCATATTTATCTCTATCTAGAGATATCACTCCATCAGAAGTAACGTCATTTAGAACGGGCATCTCGGGGTCGCCAAGAAGATTCATAGCCTGGGTGGACCATCTAGCAAACTCGTCTTCACCCTGCTCCTGGATGTAACTCATCCTAGCCCACTGAGCTGCATGCCCTAAATTATTGTACTCCTCTGTGAATACTCCGTGATATAATCTAGTATCTATGGCCCCAGACAGACCGGTTGCTCCATCCTGAGTTCCTAGTCCATATCTAGTGTTCATGAAGGTAGCAACTAAACCACCATTTGGATGCTTGAGGAATTCTTCGGCTAAGCAATCTCTATCAGATGTATAGGAGCCTTGATTGTTGTCTCTTCCGTCGAAAGTCCCCGAGGTACAGGCAATCGATGCCTGAATAGGATACCAATCATTTGAAAGGGAGGAGACCTCACTCTCCGTATAATATGTTCCACCGATTTCATAGCCGGTCGGACTGCCGTGACCAGCATGGTTAACGAACATAGGTGGAGTACCCCCACTTGAGCTTCCAGAGATACCGTCATGATACATCTGCACGGAATTACCCCCTGTCTCTGATTCATAATCAGTATTGATCGACCAATCTGAAGGTATGATGTTGTGAACTGCATCGGAGTAAGATGTATCCTGTTCTTTATTATTTTTGAAATCTCCTAAATTGCCTGAATCATCCTGGCAGATACTGTACTGCTGTTTGGTGCGGTCACCGTTTTCCCACGTGATGATCTTATCGATAAGGGTATCGGCTTCGGTGGTATCTTGGGCAGGTATCCTCCCTACCCATACTTCCATACCCCAGTCCGGCTCGTCTGCCCATTCTCCATATACGTCGTTACCGTTAGCATTCCAATCTCCGTCGAGTCCGGCAAAATAATAATCACTTGGCACCTCATCCTCGCATCCGCCCCCACTAGACGAATCTGCATATAAACCTCGATGGGGAACGATATCATTACCTGATTCATCAGTAGTATCCCCAGCTAAGGCTACAAATGTAGTACCCTCGTTATTATAGTAGTCTTTTATACAGTTCCGGATCTTTTCCTGGGTATCAACTCCGTTATAGTTTGATTCTATATCGGAGACGAGTTCGACTGAGGTAGAAACGCCGCGGGACTCTTTATGATCTATAAGAGTCTGGAAACTGGATTCTAAAGCAGAAGTGGTGATCATCAGATACTCTGTTGTTTGTAGAGTATTGCTCGGCTCAGCGTCAGGATAGCTTGAAAGAACTACATCGTCCGGACTTTCCACCATGTCGTTGATCATCTTTCGGTCTCTTGGAAGTCCGCGGTAGAGATCACTGTTCTTCTCTGAATCCTTTAGTTCAATATTCACTTCGGCCGAGTCGAAGTTCCATACGTTACCCCTTTCTGGATAATATTCAAAAGGGATTAGCCTTATCGACATCACTTGGTAGCCCCGTATCTTGAAAATGTCATGATCCACTTTGTTTTTCGGATACTCGGATTCAGAAAAGCTCTCGTCTATTTTATCTTCGCCTAAATCTTCGCACAAAACCTTCACTTTCGTTTTTTCCAAGCTGATATCCCTTGCTAGCAATTCCTTCCCTTCGAACTCAACATCTACGTCCGTCACTTTTTTCTGATATGGTATTATGATCTCGGAAGTAAAAACAGGTAGAGGTGGTGCTCCGTCTTTGATCAAAGGATGTCCTTCCTCGTATTCAAATTCGAATTTCCCCCCATTCTTCACCAGTCGTGGTTCAGAGAAATCAAATCTCCGGTTAATGTAATCCGCTTCACTCATTTTCTCTTCACTTTTCTCGGTGGAAGTAATACTGCCCACAGTAAAGAGAGACATCACTAAAAAAATAGCCACAAAGAGAGTTACGGCCTTTTTATTGTCCATATAGTTACGACCCCTTCACTTTCCATTATAAACTAAATATATATATACCTTATCTACGCTTATTCTCGTTTGTGAGAACAAACTATTTATTCCTTGATAACTATTATTGATAGGGCTTGATAAGATGGAGATGCTGAGTGGATGTCATATATGTGGAAAATCAACCAAAAGGTCCTGTAGTATATGTGGGTTGGCTACATGTGACGAACATTTATTAGAGGGTGTATGTGCACATTGCAGAAAGGGGAAGATGAACGAACAATCTGAGAAAAAGAAGATAGAATATGACGAGGATGATGTGTACAGTTGATTTAACTTCTACAGCAAGACCACAACGTTTTCCATCTCGATGGTTTCTACTTCCTCACCCTCATGGACCTTAGACTTTCGGATATCGACTTCCTCGCTAGTGATCACGTGAGTTTCACCGTCTATTGAAAGTTCGTAGCCATCGGATTCTAGCGCTTTTGAAACTTTAACGGGATCTGATGATTTTAAGTGTTTAACTATCTGGTTGGCCTTGTCTTTAAACTTAGGACCGATAACCGAGTAATCCGGGATCACTTCAGTTGCCTTTTCTTCGATCTCATCCCATCCGATCAAACTCAATTTCCTCGCTTTGACCGTGTTCAGAATATCTTCTTCGTTTTCTATGATACCCGATGCAGAACTGATGATCTTTAAATCGCCTATCTCTTCGTTCAATGGTATGCCTTTTTCAGACTTCCAGTTCCTAACTTCAGCGATGATATCTTTTATGATCTCTCCTTGAGTTTCAGCTTCTTCATCGATAAGAATTTCTTCAGGCCATGAGGTGATATGTATACTCTCTTTTCCTTCGAATCCCTTATAATTTTGATGGTAAACTTCCTCGGTGACGAAACACATGATCGGGGCTAACATCTTCGTCAAACCCAAACCCACGTTATACAGGGTGAATTCGGCAGCTTCATCCTTTTTGTTATACACTCGGTGCTTGATCATCTCGATGTAATGGTCAGCCAATACATGCCACAGGAAGTATTCCACTTCCTCCAGCGCTTTATCGTACCGATAATCATCCATATACTTGGTGGCATTTTTAACAACTTTACTGTATTTACTCAGCAGCCATCTATCTACGGTTTTTAAACATGGCATATCTTCTATCTTCTTATCGATCGAATTCCCGATGAATTTCTGCAGATTCCAGAACTTAGTTCTGATCCTTTGACCACGTTTCAACCACTTCTTCTCGAACTCCGCGTCCTCACCGGGTTTACTTGAACCACTGAGGTATCGGATAGCGTCGGCACCATATTCTTCAGCGATCTCTTCGGGATCAAGGATTATACCTTTTGACGATGAGAATGCTTTGCCGCCTGGAAGCATCAAGTATCCATGGATCATTAGATCGTCCCACGGTTTTTCGTCAGAATGGAATAAACTTTTGACTATGGTATTGAATGCCCAGAAACTGATTATATCATGAGATTGTGGTCTAAGGGTGAACGGGAAGACTTTGTCGAATAGCTGCGAGTCATCTATCCATCTTGTAGCTATGTAAGGTGTCAAAGAAGAGGTGGCCCAGGTGTCTAGAACATCCTCTTCCGGCTCGAACTCGTTTCCCCCACATTCTTTACAACTACCTATAGGTTCATCTACTAGCGGGTTGACGGGTAGTTGTTCATCTTTAGCGAGTTTTACTTCCCCACATTTCTTACAGTACCAAACCGGGAAAGGGATACCATGGAATCTTTGTCGAGATATACACCAGTCCCATTTGAGCGATTTTACCCAGTTGTCGTACCTGACCTTCATATGTTCTGGATACCAATTCAAGTCCTCTCCAACCTCTAGGTATTTGTCCGTAAGGTCTAGATACTTGATGAACCACTGTTTAGTGACTAAGAATTCGATAGGGGTGTCACATCTTTCGTGAACGTTGACATCGTGAGTGATCTCCCACTGTTCACCTAACTTGTCAGAATATTTTAGGTCTTCTAAGATCTGTTTTCTAGCTTCATGTACGTCTAAACCTGAATATTCATCGGCCTTATCCGTCATATGACCTGTTTCATCGATGGCGATCCTGAGAGGTAGATCATGGGCGTACCACCAGTCTATATCGGTTTGGTCACCGAACGTACAGCACATCACCACCCCCGTACCGGTCTCCATATCGACTTTGTCGTCCTCTAATATCGGTACTTCCTGTTCGAAAAGGGGTACGATAGCGGTCTTTCCTATGAGATGAGAATTTTGTTTGTCATCAGGGTGAACGAACACTGCGACACATGCCGGGAGCAGTTCCGGTCTAGTCGTTGAGATCGTTAGATGACCGCCTTCTTTAACATCGAAGGTTATATTGTTGAACAAGCCTCCCTTCTCTAGGTCTTCGGTCTCGACCTGTGATATGGCGGTTTCACAATGAGGACACCATAACGTAGGAGCCTCTTTTCTATATTCTCTTCCCATATTATACAATTCGATGAAAGATCTCTGTGACGTCTTCCTGGAACGTTCATCGATGGTGCGGTAGAATATATCGTAATCTGGGAAAGTCCCGACCCTTTTCCATTTTCTTTCTAGATCGTCTTCTAACTTCTTACTCTCCTTTAAACACAGATCTATGAACTTCTCCCGTCCCACATCTTTGGGGTCCACTCCCGTCTCGTTTTTTACGTACAGTTCAGTGGCTATACCGTTGTCATCGAAACCCCAGGGGTAGAACACGT
>JAWOGF010000048.1:0-5986 GCA_046497075.1 Candidatus Saliniplasma sp. | reverse complement strand
AATTCACAAGAGCGAGTCTCAAGGAAACGTTATACAAGTCCCCTTTCGAAGGGTTGAGTAAACATTCGGAGATCACGAAACAAGGGATATCCGAGCTAAAAAAAGCTATTAAACTCTACGTTCGTGGCGACTTCGAAGAAGCGCAGAAACGGTTTAAAAGAGTATCCAAAATCGAGCATGATGCAGACAAGGTGAAGATGAATACATGGGAAAACCTACCACGTTCTATCTTTATGCCGGTCAAGAGGGATGATTTTATGGCACTTTTGAAAGAAGCCGATTCGATTCTAGATAATGCGGAAGATGTCGGGGTGCTTTTACCGATGAGGGAAGAGCCGATACCTAAACCCGTTCATGATGGCTTTCGAGAATTTGCCGATAAGATATTCAATACTGCGAAAAAATATGAGGAGATCATGAACATATTCAAAGAAGTAATAGACTCCTCTTTCAGCAGTAAATCGAAAGATAGGATTAGAGAATTACATGAGGACATTTGTCAGCTAGAGTATGAAGCGGACGTTCTAGAAGAAAGAATATCTAAGAAGCTTTTTAATATGGATGATAAACCATTGACTGCGGTCCATCTGTTGAAGGTCCTAGATAGGATGGATTCAATAGCAGATCACGCGGAGAATGTTGCTGACAAGTTGGTATCTATATTAGAAACACGCTAAATCGAATCTATATATTTAACAAAAAAATATCTTCTTTATATAATATGTAAATATTTTCAGTAATGTCTAAATAGTGTATCATCTTTTTCGGTAATTATGCCCGAATCTAGAAAGGTACAAAAGACCGGCGGTTCGACGTTCATAGTATCCTTACCCAAGTCATGGGTTAGAGAAAAGGAAATAGAAGCAGGTGATTCTCTTATATTAGCGCCCCAAGATGATGGTTCCATCGTGGTGAGTTCTGAAAGGGAGTACGAAAAGAAAGCGAATGTTAAAGAATTGTATATAAATGAAGAAGAACCGAGTTCTTTGATCCGCTCTTTGATAGGGATATATATGGCTGGCTTTTTAAAGATAGATTTGAGAGATAAATCCGGTATCAAACCCGAATTGAGAAATGCTATCATGAATTTCACACGGATGGTCATAGGTCCAGAAATAATTGAAGAATCAGAAACTAGGATCATCTTGAAGGATCTTATCGATCCGTCCGAGTTCTCCCAGAGGAAAGGCGTGAGGCGTATGTATTTGATCGTGAAGAAAATGCACGAAGATGCCATCGAGGCCTTTCGAAATAAAGATAAGGGCTTAGCTAGGGATGTTATCGAGAGAGATTCAGATGCTGACAGGTTGTACTGGATGATCACCAAACATTACAACATGCTCATGAGCAATCCCCGGTTATTAGAGAGTTTAAAGATATCAAGAACTCGCAGTCTCAGTTACATGCTTGTATCTAGGGCCATGGAGCGTATAGGAGATCACGCTGTAAGAGTCGCAGAAAACACCTTGAATATTTCTCAGGGATTTGATGGAAAATTGACAGAACAGATCATCGAGAAAAGTGAAATGGCCATGGAGATATTGGAAAAGTCGGTTGAATCCTTTTTCAAAGAAGACCTTAATGGATCTAACCAGGCTATTGAAATGAGGGAAAAATTGGACAGACTTAATGAAGAATTGATGAAGGATGTAAAAGAGGAACAAAAGGAATATGTTACGCCTCTTTCCTACATCATAGAGAGTATATCTAGGACAGGGTCTTATGCAACGGACATATCTGAGATCGGGATAAATTACATTATGTCGAGGTAGCCAATAATGCTTTATAAGGATTAGAGACATCGTCCCTAGAATAAATATATGAGTTAAATCTTAAGAACATGGGATGAAAAAACTTCGTAGGGGTTCATATGGATATATCAGTTATTTTCCCAGTATATAATGAAGCCAAGAATCTTAGGAAACTTCACGAGGAAACAAAGGCAGTTCTAAAAGATAATTTTGAACGATGGGAGGAGATATATGTAGATGACGGCTCTGACGATGGGAGTTACAAGATTTTAAAGAGATTGAGTGAGAATGATGAACATGTCAAGGTCATAAAATTTAGAAGGAATTTCGGCCAGAGTGCAGCACTTATGGCTGGTTTTGATAATGCTGCAAGCGATGTCGTGGTCTCGATGGACGCAGACCTTCAGAACGACCCCAGAGACATACCAAAATTGGTCGAGAAGTTGAAGGAGGGTTATGACTGTGTATCGGGATGGAGAAAAGATAGGAAAGATTCTACCGGAAAACGCTTTTCAAGTTGGGTCCAGACTCATCTTTCCATGAGAACTGGCCCGGATATCCATGACTTCGGATGTACTTTGAAAGCTTATCGAAAAGAGGCGGTGAAGGATATCAATCTCTACGGAGAGGGGCACAGGTATATACCAGCAAAGCTGTATAAAAAAGGTTACAAAATAACTGAGATGATAGTGAACCATAGGGAGAGGGGATATGGGAAGACCAAGTATGGATTCAACAGATTGTTCAAAGGATTTTTTGACCTGCTTTTCAGTTATTTCTGGAATCAGTTTTCAGTCCGACCCCTTCATTTCCTCGGGGGATTAGGTTCACTCTTCATGTTCTTTGGTACTCTTATCGGCTTTTATCGGGTTATTATGAAATATGCATTCGGTGAATCAATACTTCCTCATCTTGCTCAACTTCTTTTGGCTGTAGCTTTGGTGTTATTTGGCTTTCTGATATTCATGTTCGGTATTTTAGCAGAGATGTTGTCAAAGATATATTATGAAGATCGAAGACCATATGTAGTGGAGAAAAAACATGGGCTCGAATAGGATAATATAGTTAGGTAGTATCATCGATAGGTGTCTTCTATATGATAAAAACAGATGATCAAAAACAGTTGTTAAGGCGATTCGATTGGGACTATCTCATCGTCCTAGATGCATGTAGGTTTGATTATTTTGAGGAAAATTGCGATTTTGAAGGTGATTTACTCAAGGTTGAATCGCCGGCATTTCAGAGAGAAAAAGAAGACATAGCACCCACCTCCTCCTGGTATATCAATATATTTAAGGATATGTATGAGGATGTTCATCACATATCATCTCATCCGAGAGTGAATTCAAGGACACCTGTAGAAGGATTCAAAGGATGGAAACATTTTGGTAAAGTATATGACCTTTGGGATACTGAATGGAACGAGAAATATGGGACTGTTCTACCGGAAGATGTGACAAAAAAATCTATAGGTTTTATCGAAGAGAATCCCGATAAAAAATTCATTATACATTATATGCAGCCCCATACACCTTATCTATCGTTAGGTCCTCCAGCAACTAAGAAGAAGAGAGAACCTGAATCTAGGACTTCTTTCTGGAGGAAACTAAGAAACAAGGTAGTATCTACAGCTAGGAAATATGTCGGAGATAAAGTTGCCGTTGATATGATGCGTCTGTTTAGATTACCACCTTTAAGCCCTATGGATGATGCTTTACGAAGGGTTGGGAGTGATGGTGTGAAGAAGGCATATAGTGATAATTTGACGAGAGTTCTAGATTCCTTAGGAACGCTGATCCCCGAATTATCTGGTAGGATAGTTATAACAGCGGATCACGGTGAATTATTGGGTGAGAAAGGAAGATTTGGACATGACTTCGAAGCCCAGGAAAAGCTTGTGGAAGTTCCTTGGTTTGTTATAGAGAAGTGAGTTAGATGCTTGATCAAAAAGAACAGATAAATAAACGTGATTGGGACTATCTATTGATATTGGATGCATGTAGATATGATTATTTTGAAGAATTATATCCCGATTTTTTATCTGGTGAGTTGAGAAAAGCACACTCTCCCGCTGATTGTATTGATGGAGTCGCAACTTCAGAATGGTTAAAAGCTGTATTTACGGGAAAATATGAAGATGTTATCTATGTTTCCACCACGCCCCATGTGAATTCTTTCTCTGAAGTCAATGGTTTTAAAGCGTCTGATCATTTTTACAAGGTGATCGATGTATGGAATACGAGATGGAACGATGAAAAAGGTACTGTATATCCGGATGAAGTAAATCAGTCTATCATCGAAACAAAGATAGAGAATCCCAAGAAGAGGGTTATTGCACATTACATGCAGCCGCACTTTCCGTATCTAACATTAGACAATCCTTTTAATCCTAAAAATAAAGATCCCTCATCACATGATAATATCAAACGTTCTTTGAGAAATTTTTTCGGTTCTAGGATGCGAAGAGTTCTTGGGGGCGGCTTGACTAGAAAACTGTTGAGAACGTTTAATTTACCGCCGATCAATCCGATGGATGAAACTCTCCGTGAAGTAGGTCATGATGGGTTGATAGAGGCTTACATAGAAAATCTAAAAGCTGTTTTAGAATCTTTGAGCACTTTATCGGATGAATTATCCGGGGAAGTTATAGTGAGTGCAGATCATGGTGAATATCTAGGTGAGGATGGATTCTACGGGCATTCGTATTTACCTAAACATCCGGTCTTGAATGATGTTCCCTGGTTTAAAATGGGAACGATATGAGTCCTAGATCTTTTTAGTTTGAGAGATGAGGTAAACAAATCCACCTATGAGTGAACTTATTATTCCTAACAACTGAACTAAAAAGGATAACGAAACAGCCTGTGCTGTTGTTACACCCACTTGGGTGAAGAAATATGCATACAACACTTCTCTAACGCCAAAGCCTTTGATCGAGATCGGTAAGAATAGTAATATGGCAGTTATCGGTATGAATATGAAGAAATAATGAATTGATACATCGATACCTATCGATAAGGCCAAAATATAGTTAGTCAGGATCAGCATCGTGTGGAATACGAAAGAGATCAGTAATGCGTATCCAAGACTTCTTTTCTTCTTTGTGTAGAGGTTTATGGAACTGTAAAGTTTGATCAGTTTTTCCCTTATAGAGAACGGGTTGAAATTCTTGAATAGTCTATTGATCAATCTTTTAAACTTATTTACAACGCTTTCCTTCCAGATCATTATGAAAGAGAGGATTACCAGCGGCAGGAAGACTACATAGATTATCAAGATTATATCCGTCGGTAATTCGCTAAAATATAATGTTGAAGCTACAATAGCCAGACCAAAGATAGCAATCACACCGAGAAACCTTTCCATGAATACGGAGGAATAGGCCTCTATAGATCTGTTTGAGACTTTTGACATCTTATGGGCTTTTACGATGTCTCCACCTACATTTGTCGGGAGAAATAGATTAAAGAAGGTACCTATATAATAGATCTTCCAAACGTGAAGAAACTCTTTGATCTCGCCCTTTGCCTTTAATAAAATCTGCCATTTTTTTGCACTCACTCCAACCTTGACGATAGTAATAATTATAACAATTATAAAATATAATAAATTGATGCCTTTTATCTCATTCCATATCTTGTAAGGACCAGCAGAATAAATCACATAGCTTATCAGTGAGATACTTACTATAATCTTGATGATAGTTTTTATCTTATCTTTACTTTTCGCTTTCATGACTCAAACTCTAATTAAAGTAGAGGTATTTAATGATGAGTAATCTTTGTTGAATGGGCTATCTGATGGATCATCGGGGTCAGTAGAAGAGCTATAAAAAAACTTATGGGGGTGTGACGTTCATTCGATTCTAGGATTTTGATCACTCGTAAATTTGTGAGGATCTGTAGACCTATAGCCGAGGATGTATGGAGCGAGTGCAACGAGTTCCATTAACAAAATGAATTTACCCTAAGTTATGTCTCCCATCTATGATTAACAAAAAAGATTATAATCAACTAAATTATAAATCAGCTCGATGGAATTCACGATGGAATTTATTAAGAACTTTCCTAAAGAAATAATTAAAACTCTTAAAAGCTGGTCTACTAGGAAGAAATTGTTTGTTTTGATCGTGATTTGGATCCTTACATTCGTTCCTGCGATTACAGTATACAATTCAATGCAGAAAAAGGATATGTTCTCACACTATCCTGAATCTTCATCGCCACTGAATAAGG
>JAWOGF010000049.1:0-16801 GCA_046497075.1 Candidatus Saliniplasma sp. | reverse complement strand
TTCGATTTCTTTTTTTACTTTGTCAGAAAGTTCTTTCTCCTCTATGTTTCTTAAAAGATTTCTAAGAAGCTCGCCTCTAGAGGTATAATCTCCTTTTTCAACAAGTTCATCGATTAGTTTTATTTGATCGTTTGTCGCTCTGAAACTAATTGTTTTTGTAGCCATATCATGTATACTATTGTATATTATGGTATATGTAATTTGCGGTCTCCTCGTTTCAAATAGCTCACGACTCTCGGGATTTAATAAGTTAAATCCCTCGTACTCCAAGTGTTCATGTCGCTTAACTGAGTGCATATGTGCTTCGGGGTTCGTATCCAACCACCCAAATCGTTCATCCCTTCACGATTTTGCATCATACCCCAGCCCGTTATCCCGAAATTGAAAGAGCACTTTGGCCTCCTTGTTAGAGTTGGACTTTTTAAAAATAGATATATATAGCATTTAATACCAATTTATAACGTTTAGTATGTCAACCCAAGTGAATGTTAGGTTAAACGAGCATCTACTACAAGAAATTGACGCTATCACTAAAGTGCTTCATGTTTCAAGAAGTGAATGGCTTAGGAATATCATAGCTCACGCTGTAAAAGAAGAAGCTCTTAATTTGAGGGAAGCTATAGCTTTGGAGTATGCTAAAGGGCACATATCTGAAGAAGAATTAAATGAACTCCATGGCTCAGAATCTGAAGATGTCAAATTCATCGTAAAACATCTAGAAGAGGGAAAAGAGAAGATCGATAGATTAGTAGAGAAGTAAAATTGATGAAAAATTCTTTTGCTGTTGATACTCTTTAAACTTATATCATTCTTTTGCCTTTTCAGCGACCTTTCCAATATAGATAGCAGCAAAAACTGCTATTATCGTCACGATAACTGCATAAACTAATAACGCTATTATTGTGTCTCCAGGTGTAATATATCTTTTAAATATTTCCTGAATAGCACTGTTCCAGGCTAAAGCTGCTATCAATCCAAAATTTGCTGTTATCAAACTAGCCAATTTTTCTATCACCTCAACCTTCATATCTTATCCCTCATCATACTAAAATATTATTAAATATATATATGGTTTATCGCTTTGTTTTACCTTTTAAAAAGATATGAATCATTTCTTCTAAGAGAAGTAAAAAATTGGAAGACAGATCGAAATTAGAAGAGAGGGCCTTAAACCAAATGATTTAGCTGTTTCGGTCCTGATCTTCGCCATGTTTATTGTTATCCATCGAAGTTCCTTGAATTTTTGCAAACTCTTTCCTCTACAAAAAAATATATTTTAGACAGGTTATCATTTGCCATCGATAATATCCAGCTTTTGTCCCCCCATATCTGACTTCAATCTATGATGTGGAAGTTATATCTAGGGTCATAGAGGCGATATCTACATCTTTCTCTTTTCTTAAATCTTCTAGAATCTTCCTGCTGAGTGTATCATGTAATTCTCTCCTGCTCCTAGCATCCGTTATGTACCTAATATTTAGGTCTATCCAGTTATCGGTTTCTTAATATACACAGAAGGTTCGACCGCTTTTTTTGATATGTAATATCTTTTCTGTAGTCCTATAAGTTCTTCTGCAGCTTTTTTTGCTAGGGAAGTAGTTTCTTTTTTAGTTATATTTTCTATTATCTGTATCGCTCTCTTCCAATTGGATTCGTATTTGATCGGTATATTTATCTCATCCCACAGAAAATTGTTATCTTTAGTGTAGTTGGTTATAGAATCCGATATGATCACTTTGTTTGGTACTGTTACAACTCTCCCTGTGGGTTGATCTCCATCTACCCATCCTTTTATCTCCAAAAGGGTCGTAGAAAGTATGCCTATATCGATCACATCACCGAATCTTCCATCAATTTCGACCCTATCACCAACCGTATAAAGATTGGTTAAAAATATCAGCATACCTCCTAAAAAACTTTTAAAGAAATCCTGCAGAGATATTGCCACTCCAGCTGCTATAAGGCCGTAAGTGACGAGTAAAGCCTGAGGGTCTTCTATCCATATACTGAATAATATACCGATAAAGGTAAAGATATAGAGTATTGAAACAACTTTTCTAAAAGAGTATCTAGTTTTCGTCTCTTTGATCTTTTGGGAAACAGTTTCCTCCAATATCAGTTTGAAAAAGAAATAAATTATAGTGAATAAGAGAGCGGAAAAAAATAGATTCATGACTACATGTCTAGGATAACTCAGAGATATAAACCAGATCCCTGCAGTAATCAGTGCGAGTATAATTTGATTAATGACTTTTCTGATCATCCCGTAGTGATATTGGATAAGTTATACTAATTTTTTGTTGAAACGTTATACTAATTTTTTGTTGAAACATTCTAGGTGATCATCATCTTAGGCCTTGAATGATGATGAATTCGATAGGAACAAATTCTTTTTTAAAATAGAGATGCCTCCATTGCGAGGAAGATATAGAGAAGTTGTGGGATCTCCGGATATCGAGGAAACATCTTTCTTCTCAGAATACTTCTCAATCCCTAGTTTGATACGAACCTATCAACATATCTATTACTGCTTCTACGTGTCCGAATTGCATTTTCGTTTTTCTTGAGTGATTTGTCAAACAAAACAAACTTAATCACTGCATTTATATTGGAAGAAATATTTGTGGTATCTCATGAAGCGGATATTAATCGGAGTAGCATGGCCGTATGCTAACGGCCCCATACACATAGGCCAGGTCGGGGGATGTTATCTACCACCAGATATATTCAGAAGATATCATAAGATGAACGGCAACGAAGTACTCATGGTCTCGGGATCTGATCAACACGGGACACCTGTGGCTGCAATAGCCGAGAAAGAAGGAGTCGAACCTAAAGAAGTGGCTGAGAGGTATCACAGGATCAACAGTAAGGCATTGGAAGACCTAGATGTAGAATTCACTCTCTTCACTTACACTATGAACCCAACCCATAAGAGGGTTGCACAGGACATATTCAAAACACTTTACGAAAAGGATTACATATATCTGGACACTATGGAGACTTTTTACTGTCCGCACTGCGAAAGATTCCTACCGGATAGATATGTCATCGGTACCTGTCCGAACTGCGGTCAGGAGGACGTTAAAGGTGATCAATGTGATGAGTGTGGTCTACTTTTGGATCCTGAAGATCTTGTATCACCGAGATGTATGTTTTGTGATGGTGAACCTAATCTCAAAGAGAGTGAACATTTCTTCCTGAGATTATCCGCTTTTCAGGAGAGATTAGAAGAGTACATCGAAGATAAGGATTTCTGGAAGAGTCATGTGTTGAACTTTACTAAAAGTTGGTTAGAACGTGGTCTAGAAGATAGACCTATATCTAGAGATATGGAATGGGGTATATCAATACCGATAGAAGGATACGAAGAAAAGAAGATATATGTGTGGTTCGAAGCGGTGATCGGTTATCTCTCAACATCAATACTCTGGTCAGAGAAAACAGGCGGGGATTGGGAAAAATTTTGGAAGAACTCAGATTGTGAACATTATTATTTCTTAGCTAAGGATAACATCCCGTTCCACGCTATCATCTGGCCTGCGATGTTGATGGGATATGATGAAGAGTTGAATCTACCATATGACGTACCTGGTAATCAATACATGCGGCTTGGTGGTGAGCAATTTTCAACTAGTAGAGGGAAGGTAGTATCATTACCTGATGTACTGAAGAATTTCGACTCCGACGCTGTCCGATACTACATCACAATGATCATGCCGGAACTCAAGGATACCAACTTCACATGGGAGGATTTCCAAGAGAAGAACAACTCCGAACTCGTCGGTAACCTAGGGAATTTCATACATAGGGTTTTATCTTTCACATATTCGAAATTCGGATACATCCCAGAAGCTGATAAATTGAACAAAAGGGATGAACAGGTATTAAAGGTCATTCGAAAAAAAGTCGAAAGGGTTGGAGAGAACCTAGAAGGTAGAAAATTCAAAGATGGGCTAAAAGTCCTATTAGAGCTTTCTAGAGAAGGTAATCGGTATTTCAATGATCAAGCTCCTTGGTCTGAGATCAAGGAGGATGAGGAAAGATGCAAGACCACACTGAACATCGCTCTACGTATCGTGAAAGCTCTATCGGTAGCAGGTGTGCCATATCTACCCGAAAGCATGGATAAGTTATGGGGGTATTTGAGAGAAGAAGGCAGCGTTCATGAACATAGATGGGAGGATGCTTTCGAACCCCTGAAAACCGCCGAAGAATTAGAAGAACCAGAACCGCTGTATAAAAATATAGACATAAGTGATATGATGACAGAAGAAGAGATAAAATCAGATCTGAGTAAGCTCGACCTGAGAGTGGGCAAGATAGAGGAAGTCACCGAACATCCAAACGCTGATAAATTGTATATTACAAAAGTTAACGTCGGCGATGAGGAAAGAACACTCGTAGCCGGCTTGAAACCATATTATGATAAAGATGAGATGTCGGGCAAAAAGGTACTAGTTCTCATGAATCTAGAACCGGCTAAATTGAGAGGTGTAACCTCCGAAGCTATGATGTTAGCTGCTGAGGAAGACGAAGTAGTGTCCTTATTGACTCCCAAGGGAGATGTAGGTTCTCAGGTCATGGGTACTACGAAAGATGCCCACCAGATATCATTCAACGATTTCCAGAAATATAACTTGAAAATAGCTGAATTCTCAGATGGAAAGATAGATGCTGGGAAAATATTCGATCCGGTAGATACCGATAGTTTTGAAGGCACAGCAGCAGCTATCGTAAAAGGCGATAAGGCAATGGTCTTGAAGGACGAACAGGGCCCGATATGTACTGATAAAAATATATCCCCTGGAAGCGATATCCTTTAGAGAATGCACAAATTATATAACGGATATGCTCAGTTAAACATGACGTTATGAAAGACCCCTTCGGTAGAGAGATCGATAATATCCGCATATCTCTAACCCAGAGATGTAACCTTGATTGTTTTTACTGTCATAGAGAGGGCGAAAAAAAAGTATGTGATGATATCCTCTCGCATGATGATATAGAAGCTATATTAGAGACATCTCACGAATTGGGGATGTCCAAGGTCAAGTTTTCAGGGGGAGAACCTCTACTACATCCAGATATGGTAAAGATCGTCAAAATCGCTGACAATTACATGGAAGATGTATCTATGACCACCAATGGTATTTTGTTGAATGAGATGGGTCGTGACCTTAAAGAAGCCGGCCTTGATAGAGTCAATGTAAGTTTGGACACTTTGAATCCAAATATTTATGAAAAAGTTACTGGAGACAATAAGTTGGAGGAAGCAAAGGAAGGGATCAAAAAAGCAGTTGAAGTCGGGTTACATCCGGTGAAAATCAATACATTGCTGATGAAGGGGATCAACGAAGATGAAATAGATGAGTTGATCGAATTCTCCGGGAAGGTAGGTGCTATTTTGCAGCTCATAGAAATGACAACTAGTGTAGAGGAAGTTGATGAAGGATTCTTCAAAAAACATCACATGCCTTTAGATGAGATATCTGAAGAATTCGAAAAGCGGGCATCTAGAACAGAAAAGAGAGAGATGCACGCTAGAAAAAAATATTTTTTAATAGATCCAGAGGTCGAAGTAGAACTGGTAAGAACCATGCATAACAGTACCTTTTGTAATAATTGTAAAAGGTTGAGAATCACATCTAACGCGGAATTAAAACCATGTCTGCTGCGAACTGATAATCATGTAGATATAAGAGATGAGTTGAATAATGGTAAAAACCTAAAGGATAAATTTATCACGGCTATCAATAATAGAGAACCGTATTGGTGTTGATGATATGAACGATAAAATAGTAGTTACCGAAGATGATTTTAACATCGATGAATTGAAAGATAAGATATTAGATGATAGTTCTGGTGCAGTCGTCGTATTTAACGGAGTGGTAAGAGATCACAATCAAGGTAAGAAAGTAAAAAATCTTGAGATACAGAGATACCCAGAGATGACAGAAGAGGAATTAAAAAAAGTTCGAGATGAAGCTATTAACAATTTCAAAATTGATGAGATTCTTATCGTTCACAGGTATGGTCTTTTAGAAGTTGGTGATAACATAGTAGGGATAATAGTGACAGCATCTCATAGGGAAGCTGCTTTTACAGCATGTAAATACTGTATAGACCGATTGAAAGAAATAGTACCGCTCTGGAAAAAAGAAACCACTTTGGAAGGAGAAACAGAATGGGTAGGTGATCAAGAATGATAGATATCAGTGAAAAAAAGGAGGTCCACAGAACTGCTACAGCTGAGGGGACCATAATATTAGGTAAGAACAGTCTTGATGCCATCGATGAAGGAACTGTCAAAAAGGGAGACCCAATTAAGGTAGCTGAGATATCTGCAATCCAGGCCGTTAAAAGAACACCTTACGATATCCCTCACTGCCACCCCATTCCAATTGAATCGGTTGATGTAAATTTTACGATATTTGAAGATGGTATCAAAACAACTTGTACCGTAAAAGCGATCTATAAAACCGGTGTTGAGATGGAGGCCCTATCCGGGGTGAACTCAGCCCTACTGACGATTTGGGATATGGTAAAATATTTAGAAAAGGATGAAGACGGTCAGTATCCAACTACGAGGATCGAAAATATTAGAGTTTCTGAAAAGAAGAAAACGATGCAATAAGGAGGTAAAAATATGGGATTGAAAGAACATAAACATAAAGCACCTAAAGAAGTTAGATGCGCAGTGATCACAGTCAGTGATACCCGGGATAAGGAATCTGATGAGTCCGGGAAGTTGATCCGAGATATGCTTGAAGAGAACGGTCATGGAGTTATTTCGTACCGTTTGGTGAAAGATGAAATCTCCGAGATTAAAGACGCTCTTTGTTTGAAGGATCCACAGGTTTTCATACTGAATGGAGGAACCGGGATAAGCAAAAGAGACGTTACTCCTGAAGCCGTAAGGGATATCATCGACACGGAGATCTCAGGTTTCGGGGAGTTGTTTAGAAGGCTAAGTTATGAAGAAATCGGGTCCGCCTCTGTACTAAGCAGAGTTATCGCCGGAGTCAACGACTGCCAGATAGTCTTTGCTTTACCTGGTTCTAAGGCGGCAGTTGAACTTGGAATGAAAGAACTGATCCTACCTGAATTGGGTCACCTTGTTTACGAGGCGAATAAATGATGGGTGAACAGAGACCTTTTGGTGAGTTGATCACCTATAAAGAAGCTCTAAAGACTATCCTGGAAGAAACTCCCTTGATCGAAGAAACTGAACAGGTTATTCTCACTGAATCCGTGGGCAGGGTGCTCAGTCAAGAGGTTAAAAGCGATATATACGTACCACCGTTCGACCGTGCGGCAATGGACGGTTTCGTGGTTAGAGCGGATGATACCTACGGAGCTGGGAAGTTCGATCCAAACGAACTGGAAGTTATCGGTAATATACACGCGGGCGACAGTCCAGAGATCGAGGTAACTGAGGGAAAATGCACACAGATAGCTACAGGAGCACCAATGCCCGAAGGTGCTGATGCTGTGGTAAAAGTCGAAAATACCGAGGTCGAAGAGGACGGGAAGATCGTAAAAATATACGAGCCGGTGCATCCCGGTCAAAATGTATCCCCCAAGGGTGAAGATATCGAAGTGGGAGAGGTCGTTTTGGAGAAAGAAGGTATGCTGACATCTGCTAAAATAGGCGCGTTAGCGGCCATGGGAAAAGAGAAAGTCGATGTTTACCGCCAACCCCAGGTCTGTATAATACCTACGGGTGACGAAGTCGTCCCCCTTGGAGAGGAGTTAAAAGCTGGTCAGATATACGATGTCAACTCTTATACTCTAACAAGTATGATAGTTCAGAACGGTGGGGAACCGCATAAAGGAGAGATCGTTCACGACACCATCGAGGGACTAAAAAAAGAGATAGAAAAAAGGGCGGAAGAGTTCGACATGGTCTTGTTCTCTGGCGGGAGTTCGGTCGGTGATAAAGATCTGGTGGTAGATGCTATACGATCTATAGGAGAAGTTATTTTCCACGGTGTTAAATTGAAACCCGGGAAACCCACACTCTTTGGAAGGGTGGATGGAACACCGGTTATCGGCATGCCGGGGTATCCGACTTCATGTCTTAACACGGCGCAACAGCTCATAAAACCAGCGCTGAGAAAGATGGCTCGACTACCCTCTCCACCAGAACGCACCAAAGACGCTATCCTGGAAAAGAGAGTCGTTTCGTCACTGGGCAGACAGCAGTATATGACGGTGAAGCTGGACGGAGAAAAGGCGCATCCAGTATACAAGCAGTCCGGGGCTATCACCAGCATGGCTCAGGCTAACGGATATTTTGAGATACCCGAAAATGTAGAATTGGTTGATAAGGGAGAGAAGATACGGGTAACGTTATTTTGATAACAGAACTTACGGGTAACGTTATTTTGATAACAGAACTCATCTATCCGTGAATAGATGTACAGCTGACGCTTTGAACATAACAAAAACCTCTTTTTTCTTCTTCAAATCCAGCATATCTACGGACTGTTTTGTCACATAGATTATCAAAGGTATACCGATATCGACCAATATCTGGTGGAAGTTCCCCCTGTCTGTCACACTTATCACCACCCCCTCGAAATTATTTCTGGCACTCGAACGGAAACTTTCATCACTGATTATGATATCTTCTGGACGTATAGATGCTATCACATCGCCTTCTTTCACTGATGTAGAATGGATTTCTATATCATCGGTCACCACTTTTGTTGTGTCCTTAACCCTTTCAGCTTTTCCATGAAATATGTTTTCCACACCTACGAATTCAGCTGTAAACTTACTCTTCGGTCGCCTCATTATCTCTTCCGGCTTACCGACCTGGATTATCTCACCCTCTTTCATCACCGCGACTCTATCGCCTACGATCACAGCTTCTTCCTGGTCATGTGTAACATGGATGATGGTTCCACTGTATCTAGAGTGTAATTTTTTTACTAAACTCCTCAGTTCCTTTTTGGTCTGATAATCTAGCGAGCCAAAAGGTTCGTCCATCAAGAGGATATCCGGTTCAAGAACCAGTGCACGGGCAAGGGATACTCTCTGTTTCTCACCCCCGCTCAAAGTCAGTGGTTTCCTGTCTAAAAGATGAGATATACCCACCATCTCAGCGGCTTCTTCAACTTTCCTTTTGATCCTCTCACCTTTTCTTATCTTCAAACCGTAGCCGATGTTTTCCTGAACGTTCATGTGGGGAAAGAGCATGTAATCCTGATACACGAAAGCAAAATTCCTTTTATTTGGTGGTAGACCGGTGTAGTCCTCGTCCTCGACCTTAATTCTTCCCCTTTCTGGCCTATGAAAACCTGCCAGCAGTTCTAGAAGGAGGGTTTTACCGGAACCCGTGGGACCCAATATAACGAAGTACTCATCATTTTTGACCTTCAAATCGATATCTAAGAGTTCAAAATCATCCCAAGAACAGCTTATCCCTTCAATCTCTATCATACATCTTCATCCTCCTTGTTACGGTTCTCAAGATGATGAACACCGAAAGGCTTACCAGTAGGAGCAGGGCTGCTGTGGGTTGAGAGGCCAGTAAACCCCTTCTAAGAAAGGTTTCATAGATGTAAACCGGTGCTGTCTTTGGATAATTAACTATGATGACAACCGCTCCGAACTCACTTATGGCCCTGGCCCATCCCATGACCGCTCCAGATACTATATTTCTCTTTATCAAAGGTAAAGAGATCGTGAAGAATGTGGTTTTTCTATCGGCTCCCAAACTCATGGCTACTTTTTCCATCTTTGGGTCGACCTTTTCGAACCCCTCCCTGATCTGATTGACGATGAAAGGTATACTTACAAATAGCATGGCCACCACTATTCCAGGAAAAGCGTCGACGAAGTTCATCCCGGCTTTGTTCAGTGGTTCTCCGATACTGCCGTGTCTCCCGAAGACCACCAGTAAAGCGATGCCGGCGACCATGTGCGGCACCACCATGGGTAGGTCGATTATACCCTCGACGAATTCTTTGCCAGGGAAATTTTTACGAGCTAGTACATACGAAAGAGGTATGCCGAAAAACAGTCCTATAACGACCGCTGTAAAAGCAGCCGAGATGCTCGTAACTATAGATGCAACTGCATAGGGATCGCCCATGGCCCTCTGTATATTGGGTAAAGCGGAATAGAAAAGCTCGGAGATAGGGAGAAGAACGAATACAAGTAAAAACAATCCCAATATCGAGAATACGATATACGTAGGATCGACTTCTTCCGTGTCCCTGAGAAAAAGGAGTGCAATGATCGATATCCCCATCAAACCTATGAGCGGTATCCACATCCCCAGCACATAGAATATTATCACTAAGGGTACAGCAACTAGTATGATCGCGATAGGGGATATCTTTATCCTCAGAGTTATACCTCCTTTAATCCTCTTCTACCAATTCCTTCAGCTGCGAAGGAACTTCCTGCATGTTATCTGTTTTGGCGGGAACGATGGATGGCTGACCTTTGTTTGTCAGTATATCCTGGCCTGTTTCGTCTATGAGCATCTTGACGTATTCTACAGCTAATTCTTTCTCGCTCACAGTACTAGGTATGGTTATCCCGTAAACGATGGGTTTCCCCACACTCTTATCTCCAGAGCCGCGTGTCAATGTGACTTTACCGTAGTTCTCGGCGTATTCAACGCTGCTAAGGTCTATGGCTTCAGGCAGCTGGATGTATTCTACACCCTCGTGCTGTTCTGCCACGCTCTGATAGATATACAGGTAATCTATCTCTCCGGCTTCAAGGGCTCCCATGAGATCGACTTCTGCGCTCCTTATCATGACTTCACTTGTATCTATCGTTCCATCGAGCGATGACGGAACGGATATATTGTTTCCTTCTGCGGTGATACCGGTGTGGTCTTCTGTCAATCTTTCGAATATAGTGTCGTCACCGTAATGACTTTCAGCCAATAAAGTCACCATCTGAGAACGGTATCCACATGGATCATCATTGGGGTTACTGAAACCGTACTTTACGTCGGTCCTGTCCAAAACATCGTACCAGTTGTCGGTGTCTATTTCATCATTATAGTTACTGTGCTCGGTATAAGCCATAACCATCCTGTTCTTGGCGAATCTAACGGTCCAATCTGCTTTATCCCCATCATACATCATATCGGGTATCAGTGTGTAATCCGCCACGGCGACTACGTCGGGTTTTTTACCTTGGTCTGTTACTTTTCTGATCGTAGCGACACTGCCTGCGCCCTCATTTCTAACTTCAACATCCGGATGTTCTTCTTCGAATTTTTTCTTCATCTCATCGAATGGAATCGATAGTGAACCTGCGTGATATACCTTTAGAGTTTCCTTCTCATTTTCAGTACATCCTGCGAAGAACGCTGACGCTAGTATCAGTATACAGATGATCGCTAGTATTTTTTTCATGATGGCACCTTTATGCTTACTCAAGCATAACGAATTGGTATAAATTATTTTCGAAAATCTTTGATGAGATTTCGATCATATTTTAGTTTTTTAGAAAAATATTGAACAAGAAGTTCATAAGACAAGTTATTGAAAGTTGAATTTTATTTCAAACTGATCTCGTTTTTAGCGCAGTTTTTTATCAAAAAAGTGCTTGGCAACTCACTAACGTTCGCTCCCCATTTTTATAAAATCTTTTCTTAAGGGCTATCGTTGATAGCCCCACACGTTTTTAGTGCAGTTTTTTATCAAAAAAGTGCGGGGGAAGGGATTTGAACCCTCGGACCCCTGTGGGAATAGATCTTGAGTCTATCGCCGTTGGCCATGCTTGGCTACCCCCGCTTTAGGAGTATGATTGGCGAAAGGGATCCTTGTAAGCGCTAAATAGATGAAACAAATATATTTTTCTATTCAACCAGGAAGACTTTTATGTTTCTTTATATTTTAACTTTTCAGGTAAGATGAATAGAAAGGACCGGGACTATTTAAGGAAAGCTCTCAGTGAACAGAGACCTCACGAACGGTACAATAAAGCATTGTCCAGGGTGATCAGTGAGAGGATGAAAACCAAAGCTGGGTATAAAAAGTACCTCGAATTGATAGATGAGGTAAGGAAGTACTCAAGAAAGAACGATTGTTCAATAGAAGAAGCTGTCAAAGAAATATTGTCCTGAATTTTTTCGATTAGGTAGAGTTTACAATTCATTACTCTTTATCGTCGTGTGGTTTAGCAGGTTATCCTCCCAGTATATGAAAGTTTCAATTAAGTAATCGTCTGAAGAAGAAGGTAGTTCAAGATAATTTACCTCCCCTATCGTTGTACTTTCCATATGCATTTCTTCCCCTATGAAATAAACATCAACCATATCAGCATCGAGATGCTCTACTACCTCGATACTCACCGTATTATTTTTATGAACCTCAATATCTACCAAGACTTCCTCTTTAACTTTGACACTGTTAAAATGTTCTACCCATGAGGTGAAATCGTTCTCATAAAAATCAAGTGAATGGTATCTATCCGCTATTCTATTTTCAGAAAAATAAAAGCCGTAACCGTTAGAGTTCATTGAAGAACCTACGTCTGAATCATAGTTGTTGTGATGTATAACACTAGAATTTATCTGAGTTCTCAGTTGTCTACCGTTCGCTTTCAACCGCTGGCTGTGTATACTCTTTTCAACGTTCATCGTGAAGTGATACAGGTCTAAAGGTTCAGGTTGTGGATTGTAACGTTCTGTATTATTTTTCGCATCACTGATCTCTCCTCGATAATATGGAAGATAATCCTCCAAGGTTCCGAAATAATCGTTCATCTCTAGGTAAGGTATCTCAGAGGTATCGATAGCGGTTAAACTTGAAGACACGCCGCTATTGTTCTCTCCCCAACTCACAAAAGAATCTACTATCACCTTTGAAACCCCTCTTGGTTCCATCTCTGGATTATCGTTCAATTCTTGCATTATCTTATCATAAGGCCATCCCTCAACCGGTTCTTCCATCTGTGAACTTATGATTATATCAGCCGTATCTCTCAACTGATAATAGTTTTCGATTAGCCCCATAGTACATGCATCGAATCCAAGTATATCTAATCTTAAATTTTCTAGACCTTTTTGGATATCTTCCACATTCAAACTACCTCCCTCTTCTAAAAGCATGCCGTCCAAACTACTACCGTGACCCCATAGATTGAGCATGTATGATTCTGCAGGAAAATTATCCATCCCCCATCCTACGTACTGATTCAGCACGTTGTGATCCGTGAGACTTTGATTCTGATCCCAGGTTTCATTTATTTGGCTAAGAGGTATCTTTTTTGTCCCCTCCTCTACCTGATACAAACCAAGTGTTCCATTTTTTTGAACCTTCTTCAAAACCAGAACATTAACGCTGGTAGAAGGATCTGAATTCATCAAGTTGTCAAAGTCTTCCTCTAACTGGTCCTCGATCCCATCACCGCCGTGATCGCTCATGTACATCATGATGGTCCAGTCCTCCTGAGAATTCGAATTATCAACTCTATTAAAACTGATCAACGGAACTGCAATAAATATCAGTACCATAAGCACTACGATTTTTTTCATCTTTAACTTCGCTCTTACCGACCTCTCCTATTTGAGTGTTCTGTTTATTTCGACCCCATATCTTTTCATCCTTTCTATGATATAATCGAAAAAATCTCTATTCGTACCTATGAACTCGGGCGGTATGATGCCGGTATCTATATCTTTATCCATAAACAATCTAGCAAAGGATGCAGTGGCGAATCCGGTCGATCTAGACATCGACGAGAACTTTTCATCCGCAACGTCGTAAAAATAAAACTCGACCGAGCCATACTCACCGTCTTTAACACCCTTGCATTCAACTGTCATTATACAGAAGTCATCACTTTCGAAATCCATATATGGTGCGACCATGTTTAAAGTATGCTGGCGATTTTTTTCCTTGAAGAATCCAAGTTCCTTCAAGACCTTCATCTTTTCTAGGTGACCCGGCCATCTCAGTGTTGTCTCCTCTAGATCATCGGCTGGTATAGTATCTAATAACGTTCTCAACCCGTCGCTGTAAAATTCTTCGAATTCGAACTCTTTAATCCGAACTGTATTTATGGCTTCTAGAGGTTCTAAGTTTACGATCTTACCATCCCTTTTCATCCTGGCATCTCTAGTGTACTCTTCAATAAGGTCGTCAGGCGACCAGGTTACCTTGTAAAATAAAGGAGGTACAGGATCCGTTGGAAGTCCTCCGATCTTTATCATCGCATCTGTAATTTTATCAAAATGATCTGTGATATATCCCATGAAAAGGTTGCTCATACCGGGACCGAAACCTGCGTCAACTATTGCGGATACATTATTTTCCTTAGCTAGATCATCCAGTTCGAAGGGGTCTTCGGGCATGAAAGATACATCTACGATATCTTTACCCGTTTCGATCACCCATCTTACGGCATCATAACCAAATTTTCCGGGCAGGGCGCAGATGATCAGATCATGTTCTCTAACTTCTTTTTTCACATCAGCTTCTGAAGTGGCATCCAAATTTACAGTTCCATACTTTTCATCTAGTTCCTTCAATCTTTCAGGATCTGCATCCCCTAAAACGACTTCATGATCCTTACTCAGATCGAATGCGATAGCTTCTCCAACATTTCCTGCACCTAGTATAAGTATGCTCATAGATATCATTCCAACTATTGTAGAAAAGATAAAATAATTACGTATAACTGTTTAGGTTGATCACAGATGAGAGTAGTTTATTGGTCTGATGTAGAAGATAAATATTTACAGTTCTTAAAGGAGAACCTCAACGAAGATATAGAATTGACAAACATCCCTAGAGATGATGAAGAGGGATTGATCGAGAAAGCTGATCAGTTTGATACGGTCATCGGTGCATGGGTTCCCTATGAATTTTTGGAGAAAGCTGAGAACTTGGAGTACTTCATCATACCCTTCGCAGGAGTACCTACCGAAGATAGAGAAAATCTAAGAGATTTTAGTGAAATAACCGTTATAAACTCACATTTCAACTCCTGGCTGGTTGCAGAACATGCATGGACTTTGTTGTCAGCGTCGGTGAAAAGAATTTGCCCTATACATAACCGGTTGAAAAAGGGAGACTGGACACCGAGATATGACCATTGGTGTGGTAGAACTCTAAAAGATAAACATCTACTCCTGCTGGGATGCGGAGCGATCGGTAGGAATATCGCCAAGATTGCTAAAGTTTTCAATATGAAAGTCAGTACTGTAAAGAGAACCTATGAAGAGATCCCAAATGTAGATAGGGTTGGAACAGATGAAAATTTGCATGACTTTCTATCGAAGGCTGACTTTGTGATATGCACACTACCATTTACGGAAGAGACAGAAGGTTACATCGGTGAAGAAGAATTTCTAGTGATGAAGAAGGATTCATACCTAGTCAACGTAGGCCGGGGTCCAGTCATCGACGAGAAAGCTCTATACGAAGCTCTAAAAGAAAATAGGATCGGTAGCGTAGCTATAGACACTTGGTGGAATTACCCAGAAGACGAAGAATCTAGAAAAAACACACCACCTTCCGATTATCTATTGAACGAGTTCGATAACATTGTTTTCAGTCCACATCGTTCTACCCACGTCGAAGAGAGAGACAGTTACAGGATGGAAAGTCTTATCAAAATATTAAATTCACTAAATGAGGGAAAAATGATCAACGTTGTTGATATAGAAAGGGGTTACTGATCTTTTGTAATTACGAACTTACAGCCTTTGTCACCTTTACCAAAACACTCTACTTCACGAACAGATACTGAAATATCTAAAGTTTCGTCAACTATACCTTCGATCATACCTTCATCTAACGAACAAAAGGTGGTTCCCACATCCGGCATGTCACAGCAGTCGAAACAGTCGTGAACTAAGAGGGTTGAACTATCTACGATCTCTATTTCACCTAGTTGATTTTCAAACCACAACTTCTTCAATTCTTTTAGCAATTCATCTATTGAGTTGACTTCTAAATTTTCAGCGAGTTTTCTACCTGCATCTCTACCGATCTCTCTAAGGGCTGGATGAACATCTAAACCAAAAGAAGAAAGACCGTACCTGATCAGATGGAAAAGGCTTTTCAAGAAATTGTATTCATCACCACTGCTGTTCTTTAAATTTTCTAAGATCTCCAGATAATGTTCATCCGTGGGGATATCTGAAGTCCCCAAAAGTTTGGTCTTCAACGAGAATATTTTCAGCCTTTTATCATCTATATCGGTTTTAGTTTCGATCAAACCCAATTCCTCTAGATCGGAAAGGTGAACAGAGATAGTTGATTTTGCTTTATCTAGAGCATCACTTATCTCCCTGCTTGTTTTATCTCCTTCCATGAGGAGTTGGATGATCTTGTTTTTAGTCTTACTCTCGATAACGACAGCACCTTTTCGAGTTGAAAAAATCCTGGTCTCGGTCACTGGTTTATTCATAACATGTTTAACATCATGGAAAGGGCCGGAATTCGTCCGGCGTGTAGAGGGTCGGATTGATGCGCCGACCCAGCAGTTGCTCCGCCGACTCGAGAATGCCCATGAGTTGGCCATACGTCACTGCGCTGCTGATGACCAACAGGTCGATATCGCTGCCAGCGTGTTCACTCTGCTTGGCGACCGATCCATAAATGAACGCCGCGTGGATATCATCCGAGAGACGGTTCAGTCGCTCGCGGATGGGCTCGGCAAGACCAAAGGTTTTCTGGGCGATACTGCACAGTTCAACAAAAATCGGTGACTCGGGGTTGGCCTGATAGTGTTTCTGATTGCCCTGCCAGCGCGCGGTGACGAGGCCGCTCGTTTCCAGGCGCTTGAGTTCCCGCTGCACGGCGCCGGAACC
>JAWOGF010000087.1:0-9998 GCA_046497075.1 Candidatus Saliniplasma sp. | reverse complement strand
CTACACCTTGATCTTCGATCCGCGTTCTCCACTCCGGAGCTATTGGTCCGAGCATATGAATCAGGTATTGACCTTTTTCATCGGACTCGTAACCATCTATCCTCAACTCATCAGATATCTCCGGTTCTCCGTCTTCTATATCAAATTCATACTGACCGAAACCAACTTCTAAAGTAGTTCTATGTTCCATCGTATCGATGGAGATATCCTTTCTCTCCGCCTGGGATATCTCAGCCGGATCTATCTCTACGAGCGTGTACGTTTCGTAAGTATGTAAAATATCCGCTCCTAGAGTCTCTAAAAATTCTAGGTCGTTTTGGTCGGAACTTCTTACCAATACGATCTCCATGTTACCCATATCATCCTCTTCGTCTTCGGAATGATCCATGGACATCCCGACAAACATCGACATCATTAATAATAGGACGATACCAAGCACTATACCTGACCTTATCTTTTTACTCATGTTTATACCTCTTGATTACTATTTGAATTTCCTCAATTAGTGCTATAAGTTAAGAATGTACATATACCCTAGTTGTACATGTACACCATTGTTCGTGGACCTATTACACATTATATTATGGACATTCAGTTGTCAACCATTAGTTATGTTCGAAACTAATCGTTGAGAAATATCATTACATCCTTACAAATGACTCAGATCATGATTTTGATTGGTTTTGATAAGTCATATTGTAAATTATTGAATTAGCCTTCACTCTTTTGAACACCTCATATCTATCTGAAAAACTAGTAGATTATAGCTGTGAGTTAAAAACTTTATAGATTCTACTCCACCTATAATCGAGAAGAAACCGTAAAAAGATATTGGTGGAAAACAACCATACATATAGGCAAGCTGCTTTCCACCAAACCCCTCTAAATTGGGTAGGTTGAGGAGGAGACATATCCAAGTTAATTGGACATGGTAGAGGGGACCTTTTACGGTATGCATATCCCAGAAACCTTAAGTTATTCTTAAAACTTCGTTGTAGATATACAAGGAAAAGAATTTAATAAAGAATATTCACTGCTAATCACCAATGAGAATATGCACAGTTATTGAAAGGATCCTTTTACATCTTAATAATTATAAAGTAAAAGATAAAAGTTTTGAGGTTCCGTATGCCGTAACCCAATCGGGGATTGCAGATAATTTAGGGATCAGTAGAGCGCATGTTTCACGGGAAATTAGGAGACTACGGGAAGAAAAAAAAGACATTATTAAAGAGGATCTAAGACATGTTAAGGGTTTGAATAAGAAAAGAAAAGTATATTTTCTCAGTTCTGAAGGAGTTAAAAAAGTTAATGAAATCAAAAAAGGTATCAAAAACGAAAAGATCAAAATACGGTTAGATGAAGGGATAAAAGAGATAGAACTAGATGATGTAGATAAATACGTAGATGATCCTTTTCCGATATTAAAAGCATTGAAACACATAGATGATCAAAAGAGACTAGACTTGACTGAAATAAAAGAAAAAAAGGATATCTTTGTCGGTAGAGAAGACCAAATAGAAAAGTTAAAGAGTATGATAGATTCAGTAAAAAAAGAAGGATGTAAATCTATATTCATTTCTGGAGAAGCGGGGATCGGCAAAACCACTCTGGTTAATAAGTTGGAATCTTATGCGTCTAAAAAAGGGTTCGAGTTCCTAGTTGGTAACTCACATTTCGACAGTTCCGATCCGTATCTACCGTTCAAAGAAGCATTCGAAAGATATTCAGAAGAAGTCGATGAAGAACCTCTCTTTGGAAGCATATTCTTAACTTCCCGATCATACAATCAAGAAAGCACCTCGGAAAAGGCCTTCAACGCAAAAAGACAATCGGTGTTCTATGAAAGTACTAAATGGGTTGAAGATATAGCTTCCGATAATCCACTCATCGTATTCCTAGATGATCTGCAGTGGGCGGATAAAGCTACTTTAAGATTACTGCATTATATGATAAAAAGATTGGGAAATAGCCCCGAAGATAGCCCCATACTTTTCATAGGTTCTTATCGGCCTGAAGAGGTTGATCAAGGACATCCTCTCAAAGATGTGATCCAAAGATTATCTCGTACTCATCTGCTTAAAGTACTAAAGTTGGAACCTTTATCCGTAATCGAAACAAAAAAAATTGTTCAAAAGATGATCGGTCGTAAAAATATACCAGACGATTTCTTGAAGCTGCTGTTCGAGGTTACAAAAGGTAATCCCCTTTTTATAAAGGAATGTGTAGATGATATGTCAGATAGTGGAATAATAAAACCTGAATCCCAAGAATATCCTGAGAGTAAAGACGATATGAATATACCGGATATGGTCAGGGATGTTATCGAGAGAAAAATCGAAAAGCTTGATAATCTCACAGTCAAAATTTTGCAGTTATCTAGTGTTATGGGAGAAGAAGTACCATTCCAACTACTCAATAAGGTATCCTCAGAAACGATGGATATAGACGAGTTCGAATTATTCGAGCATATCGATACACTAGTTAGAACAGGGATATGGTTTGAAAAACCAAATGAAGAAGTTTTCTTCTATAGTCATGGTTTGATACAACTTACCGTGTATGAAAGTATATTACATAACGTTAGAAATAGATATCATCTTAAAGTCGCGGAGGTTATAGAAGATGAATATAAAGATTGTATTGAAGAATACTACTTTGATCTGGCTTTTCATTACGAAAAAGCTAGCAGATTCCAAGAAGCAGCAAAATATTATATCAAGGCAGGCGAAAAGGCCGAACAAATCTACGCCCATGAAGACGCCTTAGAGATGTATAAAAAAGTCCTTCGAATCATCGATCAAATACCAGATAGTGATATAGAAAATTTTGTTATACTAAATAAAATAGCAACTGTATATCATCTGATAGGTGAAAACATAGAGTGCAGGGAGTATCTAAATAGGGCATTCGACGAAGCAAAAACTATCAAAGAGAAATCTAAAGTTCGCTACATGTTATCCAAATCATTTATGAAACAGAGTGAATACGACAAAGCCATGCAGGAGGTTGAGAAGGGGTTGAAATTACTAGAGGGGGAGTCCGTAGAAAAGATTAAATTACTAGACAGGAAGGGATGGATCTTTTTTAGAACGGGGAAGTACGATAAGGCGGAAGAGATATTCCGAGAATTAGAAACACTTTCTAAAAGATTGGATGACAAAGAAGGGATAGCCCAAACTTTACACAGTATCGGTTCGGTTTTGGTTCAAAAATCAAGATATAAAGAGGCTTTTGACTATCTTACTAAGTGTATATCTATTCGGAAAAAACTAGGTGATAAAAAGGGTTTGTCATCTACCTACAATAATATCGGACTTACCAAATTACATCTTGGTGAACTAGATGAAGCCCTTGAGTACTATATTAAAAGTAAAGAAATAGGTGAGGAAATAGGTGATGTTTATATGATCATAAATCCACTCAATAATATTGGATCCATATATGTTAAAAAAGGTGAGATGGATAAAGCCCTCAGTAGCTATCAAAAAGGTCTTGAAAAATGTGAGATGATTGAGAATGAAAATACCAAATCTATCATCCTCGGAAATATAGGTAATTATTATTTAGAGAAAGGTGATCTAGATAAAGCTTTAGACCACATAAATAAAAGCATGGATATAAGCAGAGAAATCAACAATCTATACATGATCTTAGAAAATTACTGGAATTTCTCAAAATTATATTTGATAAAAGAAGAGCTTGATGAAGCTGAACGATATATCAGAAAACTGAAAGCGAGGGCAAAGGAAATCGATGATACACATAAATTGGCAGTAGGACATAGGCTGGAAGGGACTTTACATTCGAAAAGAGAGGATTTTGAGAAAAGCGAAGAAAAATTCGAAAAGGCACTCGAAACGTTCCAGGATTTGGGAGATACAGAACAAATCGGTAAAGTATTCTATGAAATGGGGATTATGTGGAAAAAGAGAGGTGAACTCGATAAGGCTAAAAACTCTCTTCGAAAAGCTCAATCGCATTTTGAGGAGATAGGGACGGATCTATTGAAAAAGAAGGCTGTCGATGCTTTGAAGGAAGTTAAAAAGGAATGAAAAATAAAAGAAAAAAGAGAGTTGAACTTTAGTAGTCTACTGTCCATGTTATACCGGTATCTAACGGATTATGTATCCAGTATCCCTGCCCTGGTTCGAACGTGAACGTGCCAGGATCGTGATCATATGCAATATTGTACGGCGCCGAAGCGTCGAAGTATCCTATCATGTCCACCTCTGCCGGTAAGCCGTTGTTCCCTGCTGTACTACTCGGATAACTGACCATGTTCCAACCGGGCTGCAGTGTGATATCAGTACTCGTAGGTTCATATCCTTCGACCGTCAGCGTATCGTCAGCGTTCATCTGTATCCATACACCCATGGTGTGATCCCATGTATCTAAAGAATTGAAATGACCAGCCCTACCTGGTATATAAGACTGCCACTCGTTGGTTTCAGCATCATAGTACATCACCTTGTCATAACTTCCAGAAATACCGTGTTCGGTATCGTCTAATATCGCTGTTAAAGAAGTATCTTCAGGGATCAGGTTGAACGAAACGAAGTTCCAATCGTCCGCCTGAGTGTCAGTAGTGAGGGATATATCGAGTAAACTGGTCTCTGCACCGGGTTCCGGTACTGCGTTGGTGTTCTGTTCCTCTGCTCCATCTACCGATACCGCTCTTATAACGTACCACCAGTAAGTATTGTCAGCTTTGCCTTTATCTACGTCAATATAACTGTAACCAGCGGAACCATCGGCATCGACTTGATCGATAAGATTCGAGTCGTCCCACGGGCCGCTCGAGTCTTCAGACCTATATAGGTTGTAGTGACTGACTCCGTCAGGATCTTCTAGACTTGAATTCCACGTGATTATATTATTGGAATCGCCATCTGTCATCTGGGTTTCCACTTGTATATCATCGATACGCCAACCGTCACTTGAAGATAATGTATCGGCTGTACCTGCATCCCAGCGGATATGAACGGTTTCACCGATGTAACTTGTAAGATCGAAGGTTGCCGTTGTCCAGTCTGAAGAACCTAGATAAGCTGTTTCTTCTGACAGCGGATTATCAGAAGAACTTACCGTTCCATCGTAGCCTTCTTCGGGTACTAGCAAACTCCATGGACCTCCTACACCGTCAGTCGATATCTTTACGTTACCTCCATGCCGATCGAAAGAACCAAATCCGTACCACTGCTGGAAGGTCATATTAACACCGTAGTCTTCATCGACTTCTTCGGGAATAGTTATCTCAGGACTGATCAACCAGCTCAACATGCCTTTATTTCGGTCGGTGTTGAAATCACCGTCACCGAAGTCCCATGAATCATCACCGGAGGCTGCATCGTTCTGGCGTATATCCCAGTCACTAGCCTCATCATGAGATCTGCCGGTTGTATATCCAAGATCACCACCTTCTACGTCGTCTTCGAATAATGTCTCTGAATATGTACCATAGTGTTCAACCGCTAGGTTTTCAGGTGATTCAGGTGGTATACCTAGAATTTCGAACGTATCGCTGGTGTTATAGTTCTGGCGGCCACCTGTATCGCTTACCGTGGCTCGTAATACCGCTTCTGAGGTGTGTACGTTAGGTACTGTCCAAGTATAAGAACCCGTATCATCTAAATTCTCCGCAATACTTATCCACGAGGTTCCCCCCTCGCTGCTGTACCAGAGATCAACACAGTCTACCGGGTCATCCCCCTCAGTAGTTGTCCACGTAATATCTTTTTGAGTCCCCCCCTGCCATGTATCATCCGCAGTGGGTGAATTAAATGTGATGAAAGGAGGCCCTTCGCCGGGTTCCTGAAACGCATCGGTATTGTCTTCTTCCAAACCGTTGTCGCCAACAGCTCTTATAACGTACCACCAGTGTGTATCGTCTATCATCCCCTTTTCTAAATCTACATACATATATTCATCTGATTCACTAACAGACACGTTACCTATCAGAGTCGTCTCATCCCATGGACCATTCTGATTTCCCGATCTGTAGATATTGTAATGGCTGACTTCATCGATCCCTTCATCCGGACTCGGATTCCACGTGAGGAGATTGTCTTCGTCCTCTCCCGAATCAAGTATCAAACCCTCTATGGATATATCATCTATACGCCAACCTTCATGCACATCACTATGATCAGAGGTACCAGCGTTCCAGCGTATGTGAATTGTTTCCCCGATGTAATCTGTAAGATCAAAAGTTGCGTTTGTCCAATCTGAAGAAGACACATATCCTTTTTCACCTCCAATCGGGTTATCTTCTCTAGTATCCATCGTACCAGTATAGTGTTCCTCAGGATAAATCAAAGTCCAAGGGCCATTAACACCCTCGGTCGATATCTTTACATTACCACCATGACGGTTAGCTGCACCAAAGTCATACCAGTGTTGGAAAGTTAACCATAAACCGGTCTCCTCATAGACGTTATCAGGTATCGTGATCTCGGGAGAGATCAACCAGCTTAAATAGGGACCTTTAGAATTGAAATTATCATCACCCCAGTCCCATGAATTTACACCCGATGACGCGTCGTTTTGCCGTATATCCCACTCACTAGCTTCTGGATCATTTGTACCCGTGGTATACCCGATGTCTCCACCTTCAACATCATCTGCAAAGAGTTCTCCCTGATAAGCCTGAATGTGATTTACCATGTTATTTTCAGATGATGCAGGCGGAATGCCGATTATCTGGAATAAATCGGTACTTATGTTTTCACTCCATCTACCTGCGGTATCTATTGCTCGAACACGTACTAAACATTCGCTACTGTCCTCGTTAGGCACGGTCCATTTGTAACTATCGATATCATCTAATCCAAAGATTATAGGAGTCCACGAATCACCATCGTTGATACTGTAAGCAAGATCGATGCGGTCTATAGGGTCATCCCCTGCAGTAATAGACCAGTGTATGTCCTCTTCGGTTCTAGCATCCCAAACCTCTCCGCCATCGGGACTGTTTATGTTGACTGATGGGGCTTCTCCATCAGGTGCTAGTTGTGCATTGTAGACGGTTAGACCATAATCCTGACTATTGTAACCTAGACCGATGGCATCATCGGCGATGTTACGTGCTTCTATTCTGACAGTATATGCGCCTGGCTCTACCTCATCTTGAGGTATGTAAACATTCTCAACGTTGTTGGTATCGTCCCAGCCATCTTCATTATTATCAAATAGAGACATAGTGTCAGTGTTTGCGTAAGTGTAATCTCTAGTGCTTTCATCGCCTGCATTCTCTGCAAAAGCGTTACCTCGATATACGTCACCGCTCGGTGATATCACTTCGAGATCTAGATCATTAATCAATGTAGGGCCGTTTCCTGTGTCTCCTGGAGCTTCCTTATCGGTCCACGTAAGGGAGAACTTAATAGGTTCGTCTGTTCTATCAATGGAAACCAAGTGATCTTCCGTCTGTCCGCTATCGTCGAATATACGTTCCTGATCGAAAAAATTGAACGGTACTGGGTCGTTAAGGGGTCTTTCCAGTTTAGATATATCGACTGACCCCCATCCTTCCATCCTATTAGGTATAGTGCCCTCTGTGTTACCCGCGTTAGGATCAAGTGGGATCGCTGTATTTATCAGTATACTTTTTACTAGAGCTGGACTCGGTTTCTCTCCATACATATCCTTATACCACTCAACAACGACTCCCGCCGCACCTGAAACTGCGGGTGTAGACATCGATGTACCGCTCATAACCTCGTATCCACTATTGATCCCAGTAGAAGTTACGGAATCTCCCGGGCCAACCACATCAGGTTTTACTCGATTATCGTTGGTCCAACCTCGAGAACTATAGCCCGCAATGATCTGAGGATCAGAAGCTCCCTCGTCGGGATTATATGTTTCCGTCGCCCCAACTGCTACTACATTTTTTCCGGTTGCAGGCGTCATAACGCGTTCTAAAACACCTTGATTACCGGCAGCACAAACAATAGCCATATCTTCACCTCTAGCCGCAGCGTCGTAATAATGTGAATCTGGATCATAGCTGCTATCATGGGATAAACCACCCCATGAATTGGAATGTACCACCGCATCAGCATTATCTTTTGCCTTCTCGATAATATCATATACGTATACCTCGGGACCTATCCATGAACCACCATCCCCGAATATCTTAATCACGTATAATTCCGAGGAAGGAGCTGAACCCTGGCCGGAGTAGTAATCATTGTACACCGTTGAACCGCTACCAGCATAGGTATCTGCTGCTATAGAACCTGCGGTGTGACTTCCATGCCCACTCCCATGATCTTCCCAACCACCTTCGTAGGAGTAACCACCTAAGACACGATCTTGGAAATCCGAATGTACATTACTAACACTACCCCCTCCTAGTCCACCGTCTGCGATCCCTATCACAACATCTTTTCCTTTGTAACCCAACTGATTCATATACGAACCATAGTTTCCGTGAAGTCTATAAGCGGAATCTGGATCACCATCCTCATCGTCGAAGAAATATGCACCCCCACCGACTATCTGCGTGGACATCTCATCCTGAAGCTTCCTTTCGGATAGCTCTCTTATGTAAATAACATCATTAGATCGGACCAAATCGTGCAAAGTTTCTCTAGAAGAAACCTCCGCGGTGATCTCTCCGGTCTCCGTGTCTATAGATGATATCTGTGATTTTAGTCCTAAAATTTCATAGATTTCATCACTTTCACTCCCTTGTAAACTCCTTATGTTCACCCGCCCCATTTCGAGATCAGGTTGGATTTTGTATTCTGGATGATATATACCTGTCCAATCTACGAAATCTAGATCCTCGACTCTTTCAGCCTGATCAGGGGTCATCCGTACCCTATATGCATAGTTGGGCACGTAATTCATAACTTCTACACCTTGATCTTCGATCCGCGTTCTCCATTCCGAAGCTATGGGTCCGAGCATGTGAATTAGGTATTGACCTTTTTCACCGGACTCATATCCGTCGATCCTCAGTTCTTTAGATATCTCCGGTTCACCATCTTCTATATCGAACTCGTACTGTCCAAAACCTACTTCTAAAGTGGTTCTATCTTCTATCCTATCTATGGCAATCCCTCTACTCTCAGCACGGGATATTTCGCCTAGGTCGATCTCGACGAGCGTAAATGAATCGTAGACGTGCAGTACATTCCCTCCAGTGCTCTCTAAGTATTCCAAATCGTTCTGTTCAGAAGTCCTCGCCAGGACTATATCTATATCATCATCCTCAATAGTATCTAGAGACATCCCGACAAACACTGACGTTAACAACATTATAACGATAAAAATCCCTACAAACATTCTTATTTTTTTCCTCATTTTTCCACCTCGATTTTACTATTTTAATCTCCTAAATTAACATAGTATTCTTTTATACATCCTCAATTAACACTGTGTGATTCTGTAGTGAAAGATAGTAAATATACCATTGTTGTACATGTAAAAAATATAGGGGAATCACTTACGATCCGTGTTAAGATCCTATATATGGAACATCTATTTTCTCAGCTAAACTTTAAAAACTTAGCTACGTTTGGAATAGGTTGAACTTATCTTCTTGGGAAAAGTTTTCATTCTATAGATATGAGTAACTAGTTTCTTAATGCAATATGAATATCTATCAAGAAAATACTATTGTAATAGGGATTTACGTAGTATCTTGTTTATACACAAGGATATATTTCTTTTTTTTATGATTCCTTGTGCTCTCTTTAAACAATTACAGAATTCATTTTTCTGCATCTTTTCTTCCACTGATCTGGGATCGCATTTTTTTTCTCATATCTTTGACTGTATCATAGTCCAACATGCTAATTCCATCTCCTTTTATTTTCAATAACTAGGTCTATTCAAGATAATAAATAGAAAAAAGGTGTTTGAGATTCAATATTCCACTGTCCAAGTGACATCGTAATCTGCGTCGTTGTAGAGATAGTATCCTTCACCGGGTGCAAACTCGAAGTTGTCCGGATTATAATCGTAAGCTAGATTGTTCTCCTGAG
>JAWOGF010000029.1:0-30425 GCA_046497075.1 Candidatus Saliniplasma sp. | reverse complement strand
GAACAACGCTCCACCACAGAACAACGCTCCACCACAGAACAACGCTCCACCACAGAACAACGCTCCACCACAGAACAACGCTCCACCACAGAACAACGCTCCACCACAGAACAACGCTCCACCACAGAACAACGCATCCTCACCTAAGGACCAACAGAACACACACGATGACACGTCCCAGACCCTATGCAAATACTGTGGTGTATCCCTAAACGATGATGCATTGGTATGCCCCAACTGCGGTAACAACCTGTCTGTAAGATGTCCAGAATGTAATACATTATACCCAGAGCTTAAAGAGCAGTGTCCAGTATGCAACAGCAAGACCTAAAATCCTTATATACCATCCTTTAGTTTAGGATAGTATGAAAAGTTATTCCGGACCGATGTTGACGGAAGATGGATTTGTTCAAGGTCAGATCGAGGTGAAGGATGGAAAGATCATCCAATTCGAAGAAGGGGGAGACGGTGGAGAGGATGCTATCCTCATACCCTCCTTGATCGACGCACATACACACAGCGGTGATGCCGTCGTAAAAAAGGCCCCCGAAGGTACCATAGAAGAGGTTGTAGGCCCGGGTGGTAAAAAACATCAGGCTTTGGAGAACGCTCAAGAGCAAACACTCATCAACGCAGTACGAAGATTCTTTAAAGATATGATCGACAATGGAGTTCTGCACGCTATCGAATTCAGGGAAGGGGGTGTAGACGGCATAAATATTTTGAAGGAAGGGGTTAAAGGACTAGAGGAATACATCTCTATCAATATCTTCGGCCGCCCATCCAAGAAAAGTTATGACGAATGGGAACTAAATAAACTGATATCTATGTCCGACGGTATAGGGTTGAGTTCCTTCAGGGACTGGGATGAAATACAATTCCATAAGATAGCTGAAACGGCCAGACAGATGGGTACTCCTTTTGCCCTGCACTGTTCAGAGAACGTCAGAGAACCTATAGATAAGATCATCGATTTCGAAATACATCATCTCGTCCACATGATAGAAGCTGAAGAGGACGATCTATTGGCATGCGCTATAGAGGATATCCCGGTGGTAATCTGCCCCAGGAGTAATATGCAGTTCGGGAAGATGCCCGACATCCCCATGATGCTTGAGAACGACCTAGCCCTCTCTCTGGGCACTGATAACGCTATGTTCTCGACTCCCGATATGTTCCGAGAGATGGAGACGGCTTATAGGGTGGCTAGGATGAAGGGCGGCGTCGAAGCGGAAGATATTTTAAGGATGGCGACCTGGAATCCAAGAGAAACTTTATATCCCTCTTTGAATGTTGAAGAATCGGATTCCCAAAAAGACACCTTTCTGGTGTTAGATAGAAAGGGTGGTGACCCAGCTTACGAGGTTGTAACCCGTACATCTACTAGGGATATCAAAAAAACGGTTGTATGGTAAATATGGAAAGCTATGAAAAGATATTGATACCGACCGATGGATCAGAGGCGAATGTGGAAGCTGTAAAGAAGGGACTTTCGATGGCGAGACTGCTCGGAGCGAAAGCTAAGATATTATTCGTAGTAGATACGTCGACATTTATCGATCTACCCCCTGATGACCTGGTGACCAACGTTACAAGCCACATGAAGAATAAAGGAGAAGAAGTACTGGACGAGGTCGAAGAGATGGCCGATGAATACGGAGTACATATCGAAAGGACCGTTAAGGAAGGGCATCCGGCTGAGATAATAATCGATGAATCCAGCAAATCCGATATATTGGTGATAGGTACCCACGGTCGGTCTGGATTCTCCAGGTTATTGTTGGGTAGTACGGCTGAGAAAGTGATCAGGCACTCGGATTGCCCCGTGATGGTTGTAAAGATCATGGAGGAGGAATAGATATGGAAAAAGTAAAAGATCTGATGACTGAGGATCCCGTGGTAGCTGAATTACCTGGGAATAGAACAGACGTGATCAGGATTATGGTCAAGAACGACCTGACCGGAGTCCCAGTTGTGAAAGATGGGAAATTAAAAGGTTTTCTCAGCAGACACGATATCTTCGACCATCCTGATGAAGATCAACTAGCTATGATATATGAAAAGGACCATCCAAAGATAGCAGCCGATGATCCTTTGAAGGATGCTGCAAGAAAGTTCGTAGAAGAGGATGTACATTACCTACCCGTTACCGAGAACGGCGACATATGTATCGGCATCATCACAACCGCTGATATGCTGGAGTATGTCGAGGAACTAAAGATGGATATCCCGGTGGGCGACACAGCTAGCAGCCCCTGCGTACCGATCTACGAGGGGACTCCGATCAAGATCGCTCTTCAAACGATGAAGCTGACTGGGATATATGCATTTCCAGTTGTGGATAAGAACACTACCGTCGTTGGTATACTTACCGACAGAGATCTCTTCAATCTTTCAGAGATCAGTGGTGAATTGGTGGTTTCGGAACTCGGTCTTGAGCAGGATGAGGATTCCTGGTCATGGCAGGGGTTGAAGAATATTATGAAACTGTATTATGAAGAATCTAAATTCGAGCTTCCCAGTATACCCGTAAAAGAAGCGATGATCGAGGATCCGGTTTCCGTTTTTAGTGGTACGGAGATATTCGAAGCTGCAAAGATCATGAGACGTAACGATTACGGTCAGTTACCGGTAGTGGATGAAACCGATACCTTGGATACCATGGTATACGAACTCGACTTATTATCAGCTATCATATGAGGTTTTTCGATGGTGGATAAAGAAGACTTAGAATCGATGTGCAAGAGAAGGGGTTTCGTCTGGCAGAGTGCGGAGATATACGGAGGTGAATCCGGATTCTACGATTATGGACATCTAGGAACGAAGTTGAAGGAGAACTGGAAAAGAGCTTGGAAGGATTTCTTTTTAGGTTTAGATGAGAATTATCACCTTTTAGACACCACCAACATCCTACCCTACAAGGCTCTAGAAGCTTCAGGCCATGTGGATCATTTTTCGGACGTGTTGATCAAGTGTGAAAGATGCGGATCCACTTTCAGGGGAGACCATGTGATCGAGGAAGAGACCGGTGAGAACGCCGAATGGATGGGGCTTGAAGAGATAAAGACCAAGATAAACGACCTTGATATATCCTGTTCGGATTGCGGCGGAGACTTTTCAGATCCTGAAGATTTCAATATGATGTTCGAACTGGAGATAGGACCCACTGGAGATACCACAGGTTTTCTCAGACCTGAGACCGCACAGGGGATCTACCTTAATTTCAGCAGAGAGTATAGGGCACTAAGGAAGAGGATGCCTATGGGGTTGGGTACCATAGGTCGGGCATACCGAAACGAGATATCTCCCAGGCAGGGTATATTCCGTCAAAGGGAGTTCGAGCAGGCTGAACTGCAGATATTTTTCGTGCCTGAGATCCATAACAAGTTTTTTAAAGAAAAATATAAAGAAGAAAATGATACCGAGCTGAGAGTTAAAAGGGCTGATCGGGACGAGGCTGAAATAGTAGACGTTCAAGAACTCGAAGACATTCCAGAGTTCTTCCTATACCACCTTATGAAGATCTATGAGTTTTATAGAGATGTGATGGAGATAGATGCAGAAGATCTGAGATTGAGAGAACTCTCCGATGATGAGAAGGCATTTTACAATAAGATACATTTCGATCTAGAGATATATTTTGACACTTTAGGTGGATGGAAGGAGGTCGACGGGCTCCATTATAGGAGCGATTACGACCTAAAGAAGCATCAGGAGAGGTCGGGTCAGAAGATGTCGATCCCGACGGATGATGGTAGGAAGATACCTCATGTAGTGGAGATCAGCTTTGGAGTCGATAGGAATATCTGGGCTCTGTTGGATAAGGGATACAAAAGTGATGATAGGACCTGGCTGAACCTCCCGCCGAAGTTAGCACCTTATTCCGGTGCGGTTTTCCCACTGGTCCGTAAAGATGGTCTTCCGGAGAAGGCTAGAGAGATATTCGAGGATTTAGATCAAGATCTAGATGTGTTTTGGGATAAGAGCGGTTCTATCGGAAAAAGGTATGCGAGACAGGATGAGATAGGTACTCCGTACTGTATGACCGTTGATTATGATACTGTGGAAGAAGATACTATAACTATAAGGGAGATACGTTCAAGCCAGCAGATCCGGGTGGGTGTAGAGGATCTAAAAAGCATACTCAAAGATCTACTGAAAGGTAAAAAAGCTTTCAAAGAATACTTGAATGATTAAGAGGAGTTGTTCTCATTTTTTAGAGATTCTAATCTACTGATGACGTTCCAGATTATCGTCCGTCCGTGTAAAGGTATGTTCGGATCATCAGCCATCTCTTCTAGTTTGAATATAGATGATGCTATCCTGACATCGAGATCGTCTTCGGATTCGAGTAATAGCTTCTCACATTCTTTCGAACTTTCTCTGATATTTCTTGGAACTGCTGTATCGTCTTCGATACTATCTAACATATTGCATATTTGCTCTAACTCTTCCTGTGTTCCCATTTTATCGACCTCAAAATTTCTTCGGTAAATTAATTTCTCATAATTAAGGTTTATGGTAGTCGTACATAAACCTTTGGGTCGGTAAAATAAAATGCGGAAGATGAGAACAGATGGGTGCCCAACCCATCTGCTATTCCGCGCTGATCGGGCAGTGATCCCGTTTTCGAAGCCTCTATTCTCTTTATTACTAATATCGGAGTTTGCCCTTTATCATCAATCATTCATCATATCGAATATCGCAGCCGAGGTTGCGGTAAACTTCTTTCCAACTATAGTGTGCGTCTTCTTCTCTCATATGCATCACATCTATTGATAGACACTCTTTATTTAAAAGGATGAACCTCGGGGGGATGGGTAAAAGTAGTGAAAGTGAGTTAAGAAAATAAAAAATGGTGAAAGTGAGTTTAAAAAAAGAAGGAAGTTCGAATCGGATCACTTTCTAGATTTGTTTATGTATTCATCCCTCTTTTTTTTCGCTTCTGTCACTTTTTTTTCTAAATCTGCGATCTTGTCTTTGTGTTTCTGGATCTTCTTCTTGTAATTTTCGATCTTCTTCTCCATCTTAGCTGCCTTAGATTCGTATTTAGCCTGCTTTTGAAGATGTTTAGCTTCCTTTTTTTTCTTTGAAGAAGAATCCTTTAATCTACTCTCTTCTGCCATTATTTTCACCATATAAATAACCTAATAGATGTTATATATAATATGGGGATATTAAACTATATTATATATAAATAAACTTTTTTTAAATATATGTAAATCATAAGATTTTCAATAGAAATGTGGAAAAATATTATATAATCTTGTTATAATACTATAATTGGTGAGAATATATGTCAAGTCCAATTAGCGATGCATTATATGATGCAGGAGTAAAACTTGGGGGTTTTGGTGAACCTTTTGCCGAGATGGAAGCACAATTCTGGGAATTCATGCCTGGTCTGGTCTTCCTACTGGTTTTCATACTTGTAGGTTACGTGGTAAGCAAAGTGATCGCCGGTATCTTCAGGAAATTCCTGGAAAAAGTTGGTTTCGAAAAGGCCATGAGAAAAGTGAGGATCGGGAAACACTTTAAGAAGATGGGTTTTAAGACGGTATCCCACTTCATAAGTGTTTTCATATTTTGGTTCATATTCCTGATCTTCCTTCAACTGGGGGTAGGTGCTGCGGACATCGAGATAATCTCGGATATATTGTCTCCGATAATACTGTTCATACCTAGAGCGTTGATCGCTGCACTGTTGATAGTCATAGGTCTATATGTTGGAACATTGGTCTCAGAGATGTTAGTCAGAGGTTTGAAGAAGACTGGTCTTAAGAAGTCCCTTGGATCGGTAAATAAACACTTGAAAGGTACGGGATACGGTTTATTCAGCATTCTCGGGATAATAATCAAGGTCTGGATCGTACTTTTCTTTGTTCAGGCGGCATTAGATATACTGGCTATCAGAGCTCTGACCGAGTTCATCAGCCCGATACTGGCATACTTCCCACGAATTGTAGTTGCCTTCTTCGTAGTACTAGCAGGACTGGTAATCGGTGATTATGTAAGGAAATTGATCCGTAATTGGTTGGAGGAGGCCGAGATCGGTAAGACTCTAACTAGAGCTGACGATAAAACCAAAGTCAAAGGTTTGTCAGCGCTGGGTATCGCACTAACCCTGGTCAAAGTTTGGATCCTCGTGATCTTCATACAGATAGCCCTAGATATACTGGCGATCGAAGCTCTTCAGACGGTAATAAATCCGATATTACTGTACTTCCCTAGATTTCTGGTAGCCCTAGCCATCATCGTGATAGGTTTACTGGTCACGGACTTCGTATTGAACCTCGTACACCGGCTCCTAGAGGAGATGGAATCCGGTAAATTCATAAAACCTGCAGAGGACATAATCCAGAGACCAGGAGTGATAATGAAATTCATCGATTTCCTGGTGAAAGTAACGGTGATGCTGGTGTTTATTAACATAGCTGTTGCAGTACTGGGTATAGAGATAATAGCTGAATTGGTCACTACGGTGATACTCTGGATACCGAATCTGTTCGCAGCCGCGTTGATAGTACTACTCGGTCTTTGGGTTGCAGGATGGCTTTATGACAAGGTCATCGAAAGTTCTAGAGAACACGAATTACCGTTCCCTGCATTAGTAGCGAACGCAGTAAAGTTCCTAGTGATCTACATCGTCATTACCATGGCTTTAGCCCAGGTAGGTATCGAAGTTCCAGTACTCTATCTAGCATTCGGTATAACATTGGGTGCGGTGATGATCGGCATCGGAGCCGGTTTCGCTTATGGTATAAAAGGTATCTCAGCCAACATGGGTAGTTATCTACAAGTGAAAGAGATAATAGAACCTGGAGAAGAGATCGAAGTCGGTGAGTATTCCGGTAAGGTTCAGGAGGTCACTCGATATAATACGATACTGATAGATGAACTGGGGAACAAGAAATCGATACCGAATTCATACTTGGTAGATAATACGGTAACGACAATTAATGAATGAAGATCTAAACCCTTTTCAAACCCCTTTTATTTTCCTTTTTTCAGTTCGTTCATGAACCATACTTCCTGCTGGTTGAATGGTATCTTGATATCGTTTTCTTCCAATCTCTTCTTTATATTCCAAAGGAGTTCTATCTTGACCTGATACCAATCAGCAGATGGACCCCATACCCTAACCTTTAGATTAACAGCACTGCTTCCAAGATCTTCTACGAAAACCTGGGGAGGTGGGTTTTTAAGAGCTAGTGGATGATCCTCGATCACTTCCATGATCAACTCCGCAGCTTCGTCAGCGTCGTCCTGATACCTTATACCAACGTTGTATTCAAACCGCCTAGCGACATTTTCTAAAAAATTTGTGATATTGGATGTAAAAACTTTCTCGTTCGGAATCCTAACATAAACCCCTTCAAATGTCCTGATAGAAGTTGAAATTATCCGGATATCTTCTACCGTACCCAGTGTTCCATCTTGACCACCTATTTTTACTACATCCTCCATCCCAAACGGTTTCTCGAAGGTCAAGAAGACCCCGGATATGAGGTTGGACACTATACTCTGACTGGCGAAACCTATGACGATAGCCATGATCCCGCCTGCCACCATCAGACCGGATAGGTTGATATCCAAAATAGGTAGAACGGTAAGAAATCCAGCGATGATTATGATATAATATACCGTTTTCGCCATGGTGTTCAATCTGTCTTTTGATATCTTGTCCGTGAATCTTTTCTTGATGTTGATACTCAATGCTTTACCGAGTAAGGCCGCTATTATCATTATTATAAAACTAAGCAAAACGTCTGCTACGGTTATATCCTGAAAGATGACCCTATCCCACATCACATGCCACCGTCCATGATGAACCTGACACCTTTCAGATGATGGAGCTTTTTTTCAAACACTTCTAGGGATTTTTTCATATCTTCCCTCAACGGTTTAGTTAAGAATTGCGTAGCGAATCTGTTTTCTCCTACGATCTTCATCTGACATCTCATGTATACAAGCTCACGGTCATAAAACATCACCATACCATAGGCATTGAAAACCGATTTGGTCACCTCTATCCACTCGTCGGCCGAGTTGTATAATTGTAGTTCTAAAACTCCCAGGTGAAGAGGATCGGGGGATGGTTTTGAGGTATATAAATCGCTTTTCCAGTACTTACATATCGTCCCGGTTTTTACATCTCCATACAGTGTATATTTATTTTTTACGAGCGTGAATATATCTATGTCCTTGTGTTGTTTTTTATCCTTCACGAACACACCGATCTCTAGGGGATATGTAAGGTATATCCGTTTCTTGTTGTTGGGTTCTAAGACCAGTGGTTTATCCATCTCTATCAAAAGTGTTGAAGTGAGTACTTTCGGTGTGTTCAATGGTTCGATAGGATTGATCACGATATTTTTACCCTTGCTGAATATGGTCTTATCTATGATATTGTCTTCATATTCCCGATGGTAATTTAACCCCTCCTCTGTTTCTTCCGTAGAGATAATCAATGCCCCTCTTTCAAATTCGAAAGGTGCCTTATGTTCACCGTACATCACATTTGAGAACGCATATCTTTTATTTTAAAGTTAGGAATTTTTTACATACCTTTCTACCCGTATAGATTACCAAGTAAATCATCAGAGATACGATTCTTCTTTACGGGTTACCAATATTATTAGAGATGCCAATATTAACAAAACACCTATCAAAACTATCCATCTGTATGAGATCGGTAACGAAGTGGTCGATCCTTCGTCATCTTCCACCCTTTCATCCAACGCATATAGGTATCCATCCAAACATCCGATGTAAACGGTTCCGTTCTTACCTATCGTGGGGGATGAACGTACAGCCCCTTCTGTGGAAAAATTCCACCTTTCTACCCCCTCTGCATCTACAGCGAATAACCTTTTGTCATAAGATCCAATATGTACCGTACCTTCTTCTCCGATGGCAGGTGAAGAATCCGCCCAGTACTCGGTAGAGAATCTCCATTTTAAAGTGCCGTTATCATGGAGTGCATATAGATAATTGTCTTCAGAACTTGCGAGGATTATTCTGTTTTTGGAGATAGAGGGCGATGATTTTACCGCCCCTCCAGTTGAGAAATTCCATCTTTCCGATCCTTCACTATCTATTGCATATATCTTTGAGTCTTCGGACCCCATATATATAGTCCCACTATCATCCACGGCTGGGGATGAATATATTTCCCCCTCTGTTTGAAAACTCCACCTCTCCGTCCCGTCATCTTTGATGGCATACAACCTACCGTCGTTCGATCCGATATAGATAACACCGTCCATACCTATAGCTGGAGAAGAGTGTATCTCACCCTGTGTATTGAAGTTCCATCTTTCCGTCCCGTCTGGATCTACAGCATATAAATGACCATCTCTAGATCCAACATAGATTGTCCCGTCTGGACCTATGGTAGGGGAGGAAGTGATACTCTTCTCGGTAGTGAAGGTCCAACTTTCACTACCGTCTTTTTCGACAGCATATAGCACACCCTGTTCACACCCCACGTAGACCGTTCCATCTTCACTGACCGCAGGCGTAGAGATGATCCACTCTCCACTTGTATCGAAACTCCATCTTTCCGTGCCATCCGGATTGATCGCATAAAGGTCACCATCACCCGAACCCACGTAGACCGTCCCATCCGAAGCGATCACAGGGGAAGACCTTATCGCGCCACCTACGTCAAATCTCCATCTTTCTTCCATATCAGAATGATTTGTAGGTTGATCACTCTGACCCGTGTTTCGTATACCCTTCCCGAAGGAGGGCCACGGTGAATCTTCTAGACCCGAACCGGACACATTTTTAAAATCGGATATCACGCTAAAAAACGATATGATCAAAAGAAAACAGAGTAAGATTGCGACTGTTTTACGATTTTTAACGCCTATCATTTAAGTTATTTTAAAGAGGACTGTGATAAATATATCTTTTTGCAATCGTTTCACTTCAGGTATCTCCTTCCTTTATCTGTGATCTCATAGATAACAAAATTGGCGCGCCTCGCTCCCTCTATCAGACCCACGTCTTTCAAAATCGATAGATGGTATGACAATTTTGAATCTGCGATATCCAATATCTTTTTCATCAAACAAACACAGAGAGATTGTTCGTTCAATAGAGTGAGTATCTTCAGCCTTATCTCGTCAGAGAGAGCGTTGTAGATACGGCTCTGTTCAGAGATAGAATCTTCATCTATCTTATCTATCAGATTCCCCAAGCCGCCCCGCTCCGTCAATTCCTCTTCAATTTCATCAGGTATCTCCATATTCTACACCGATTTGTTATCAGAATATCAGTTGATATATGACTAATATATTTTTCTGGAAAAGTGATTTTTAAAACGTAACCTTTATTAGTCCCAAAACCTTATCCCAATTCAAGAAATATTGAAATAGAATGGAGTGATTGATATGGAGATAGAGATATTCGGTCCTGGTTGTAGGAAATGTAAGAGATTGGAAAAGAATGTAAAAGAGGTCGTTAAGGAACTATCTATCAACGCGGACATAAAAAAGGTAGATGACATAGCAGAGATGTCGGAGAAAGGAGTGATGACAACTCCCGCTATGGCCATCGATGGGGACCTAAAGATCGAGGGTAAAGTTCCTGGTAAGGGAGCAATAAAAAAGATATTTGAAGAAAGGTGAAAATCATGTCAGGACATTGGGGAAAATTGTTGAGGGTGGATCTGAACGAGGGAAGTGCAAACACAGAAGAACTATCGGAAGATTTCTTAAAGAAGTTCATCGGTGGTGCCGGGTTTACGGGAAAGGTACTTTATGATGAAGTAGGTCCGGAAGTCGACCCACTTTCAGAGGAAAACAAACTGATAATAGCCCCCGGCCTTCTAGTGGGGCCGAACGTTCCGACCGGTTCGAAGACAACGTTCGGTTTTAAAAGTCCACAGACGGGTGGTTACGGCAAGTCGTTGGTCGGTGGAAAGATAGGCGCCGAACTCAAGAAAGCTGGTTTTGATATACTAGTTGTCGAAGGTAAAACAGAAAAACCATCTATATTGATCATCGAAGATGATGAAGTTACCGTAGAGGAAGCTGGCGATATCTGGGGTAAAGATACTCACGAAGCTGGCGATATGATAAAAGATAGATTCGGAGATGTTGAAACAGCCGTTATCGGTCCCGCCGGTGAGGAACTTTCCAAGATATCTATCATAGAATGTAACGAACGACAGGCCGCCCGTGGTGGGATCGGAGCAGTCATGGGTTCTAAGAATCTGAAAGGTATAGGAGTCAGTGGGACAAAGGATTACCCGATACACGATAAAGAAAGGATGGATGAACTTATATCTAAATTTAGGAAGGAGACAGTCGAACAGGGTAAGACCGATATGGATTACGGCTCCGGAGAGGCACTGCATCCTTTGAACGTTGAAATAGGTGCGTTTCCTGTTAATAACTGGAAAGCTGGATACTTTAAAGAAGCTTACGAGAAACTGGATGATCCAGAGGCTGGAAGGATAGACATCGATCCCAGGAAATGGGCTGAGGAGTACAGAGATGGTCGGAGACCGTGCCCGTACTGTACCAAACCCTGCAGCCAATACTTCGTAGCTGAGGATACGCCTTATGGAGATATAGCGATCGACGGACCAGAGTATGAAACTCAGTATTCGCTGGGAGGGTGCTGTGGTGTAGATGACGTGGAAGCCGTTGCGAAAGCCAACGAGATATGCGATAAGCTCGGTTTGGATACTATCTCCGCAGGTGTCACGGTGGCATGGGCCATGGAGGCTTATGAAAACGGTCTCTTAGATACAGATATTGAGTTGAATTTCGGCAATGCCGAAGGTATGATAAACGTCATCGAGAAGATGGGTAAGAAGGAAGGAAAGCTTGGGAAGATGCTTTTCAACGGTGTAAAGGAGGCGGCCGAAAAACTGGGTAAGGGTTCTGAGGAGTTCGCCATCCATATCAAAGGGATGGAGCCTCCAGGATACGAGGCTAGAGGTATGTTCGGTATGGGTCTTGCCTTAGCAGTGGCACCGAGAGGTGCAGACCACTTAACATCCTGCGCGTACGCTCTAGATTACGGCGGCAGTTTCTGGTACTTCGATGATTATGAAAGAAGAGAGATCGTCTCGAAAGGATTTCCACTTAAGATGATGGAAGATCTGATGATGATATTCGATATTACGGGTATCTGTAAATTCTCTAGGGGGATATACCTAGATAAGAAGCAGGTCGGTCTTGTGAACTCTATCACAGGATGGAACGTAAGTAACGGAGACCTGCTAGAAGCGGGAGAAAGGGCCCATAACGTTGCTAAAGCTTACAATGTCAGAGAGGGATTCACTAGAGAAGACGACGTCCTACCGGAAAGGATGTACAGAGAAGAAGTTCCATACGGTCCCAACAAAGGTGCGAAGATACAGCGGAGGAACTTCGAGAAAGCATTAGATCGGTACTACACCGCTAGAGGTTGGAGTCTAGAAGGTGTTCCCACGAAGGGTAAACTGGAAAATCTAGACCTTACTGACGTTGCTGAGGAAGTCGGAGCTACGAAACAGTGAACACCTTTTTCTTTTATTTTTTCATAAGATATCTTCTATGTCCTAAAATTAGATGATAGTAACGATCCTCGCTTTTTCGATCTACCAGATAGATTCTAGAGAGTCATCGTACAGATAGTTCAACCGGCGATATACTGGAGTAAATTTCCAAAAAGATATGTTAAACCTATCGCTATAAATATTGCAGATACCCATGCGCCAGAAGTGAACGCGATCTTTTTCTTTCCTACACCCGATGTACCAACTATGAGACCACTACCTATCGTGGATGCGATTATAGCTTGACCGAAAGAGATCGGAACACCTAAGAAAATACCTATCTGCGCTAGTATCCCGGCTGTAGCCAGGGCTGAGATCGATCTTCTAGGTCCGATATTTGAATACTCAAAAGAGACCGCATCGATTATCTTTGGAGACAGGATCCATGCCCCTGCAAGTATCGATATCCCACCCAGAATCAATAGTAAAATTATTTCGAGTCCAAGCCCCATCAATGGACCAACTGCCAGTCCCACTGAGTTCGCGCCAGCATTGTAGGCAACGAACAATCCCATCATCAACGTCAGGTACTGTATCGGTTTTTTAGATTTTTCTTTGGAAACGTATTTTTGGAGTAACCATGAAATGGAATATGCACAGAGTATGGCTATTATAGGTACAAGAGCCCAGTAGGCTACTATCATCTGGAGGGTCCCCCATCTGATTCCATTTCCGAAACTAAATGCGCTGCCTACGACTGAGCCGACTATCGTAAAAGCAGTAGGCATAGGGTACTTGGTCAAAACACTGACGATCACAAGTAAGGAGGATACGGTCAATATTGCGAAGGCCTGGATAGTCTCTATCTCTCCGAACATCATCCCAGAACCGACCGTTGCCGTAACACTTCCACCCTGGAGTATAGCTCCTAAACAGGCAGCTATACCTGCCAAAAGGGCGGCTTTCAGTACTCCCACGCTCCCTGAAGATGTCACTGGACCAAAAGCAGGAGGGACTGAAGATGCACCTATAGATATTCCCATGAAAATCGCACCGATCAAGGCCAAGAATATTATCAGGTCTATCATCGATCATCTCTCTCGAAATCTATACTGATCTTTTTTCTTAAGTCTTCATCAGGTATATTGAGCGTTAGTATATATTTTCCCTCTCTCCCCTCTTCCAAATTTACTGAGAAATGTTCCGTATCAAAATAATATGGGTTGAATTTCAGCATGATCTTTTCGTATATCATCCGTTCTATCTTCCGGACTGATTCCAGAGATTTTGCTCCGATAACTTTACTTATATTCTTCGAAGCGTCTTTCAACCCTACACTGGGATTTTTCCCGTTTGATAGATCGTTCACGGATTTTTTGATATTTTCACCAGCTTCTGAAAATTCTTTTTTGGTACCGTTAAAATCCTTTTCCACCTTTTTAGGTGATATACTGGCATTCTGCGCAGTTTTTTCTTCTACTTCTTTTTCTGTTTCTTCTTCTTTTGGTCGCCATCCATTGAATTCTTTTATGGAATCCTCGTCGTTGATATGTATCTCAATAATATCTTCTAATTCTTTAGTAAAACTACAGATATCTTCCCAGTTCCCTGGTATACTGAAACCCGAGTTGGTCTTTTTAACTATGGGTTCTGTCATCTTGAGGTAGGAGTTCAAGAAGTTATATTTATAGATTATGTATGGAAAACAGTGATTCGAGTTTCGAAACGAGTTTTGATATGAAGAAAAGGAATATTAATATGGTATCCCATGGTTTACATACACAAAAGGATAAGAGCATCACAACATAACGATACATTCCTCCTCACCCCCTTTTTTTCTTTTTGATCCGCTCACGATACATTCCTTCACCCCTTTTTTGATCATCTTCCAGTTGAGGAACAATTCTTATGAACAACTCTTATGAACAATTATTAAATACAGTTCTTAGTTTATGATTTGTTGTAGAAATGAAAATATTATTTGTAGATGATGATCAGGGGCTCTTAGACCAGGCTAAATATGTCCTAGAGAAGGAGAATCAGGATTTTGAAGTGATTCCTGTAGAATCTTCTGATGATGCTTTGAATTTTTTGGAAGAGAACGATGTAGATATCATCGTTTCAGATTATAAGATGCCGGGGATGGATGGACTAGACCTACTTAAAACATTGAGGGCCCAGGGGAATGAAATACCCTTTATCATATTTACGGGAAAAGGTCGAGAAGAGATCGCTATGAAGGCACTGAATCTAGGTGCTGACAGGTATTTTAAAAAAGGTGGGGACCCGATAGCACAGTATGAAGTACTAGGTAAAGCTATCGAACAGGAGACGTATCATAGGAGAACTGAGAAGAAACACGCCGAACTGATATCTGGACTCGAGAAGCTTGAAACGAAGTATATGACGTTATTTGAAAATATCAGATTACCCTTGACGGTATTAGATGACGAGGGTAATATATTATTAGCCAACACCAGTTTTGAGAACCTATCCAACTATTCAAGAGATGAATTAGAAGGGAAGAAAGGATGGTTTCAATTCGTTGCTGATGAGCATGAAGATAAAGTGAAGAAGCTGCATGACCTTAGAGGCATAGATGAGGAATTGAGCCAGAAAGGTTATAGATTTGATTTTGTAGATAAATACGGCACTGCAACAGATCTTTACGCCTCATTGACCAAAATACCAAGTAGTTCTGAAACTTTGGTTTCACTTTTTGATATCTCAGAGTTGAAACCGGTTGTAGACGAATTAAAAGATTTCGAACAGGTTATTTTGGATAGTGAATTTGAAGAGATCAAAGACTATATCCGCTCTATCTCAAATGAACTTTTTGTCGAGGACAGTTTGAAAAGCTCGGTAAAAGATTGGTGTTTAGAAGAAATATTACTCTTATTGATCAGGATAAAAGAAGGGTCCACAGGTAAGGATCTGATGTCATTTCTTAACGACCTGTTTGTAATGGATTTAAGTTCGAGCACCGTATATCCAAAACTACATGATTTAGAGGATCAAGGAGTCTTGAAAGTTCAGGAGCACATCCGTACAAAAGAATACATTGTAGAGGATTATAAAAAAGCTGAAGAAATTGTTAAGGATAAGATCATGCAGCTTTATGGAATATTTACTATACTTCGGTTATTAAATAGTATATCGGAAGGATAGTACTTTGGAATTATGTACATAAATCACTAATCAGAGGGAAAGGTATATAAGGTAGTAAAACGAATATATGTATCAAGAAACGAGGGTTTGGATAGAAAAGATTCATAGTTGATAGCTAGTTGAATCTAAGGATATAATATATCATATATCATATATCACGATAATTTCCTCCTCTTTTTTTCTTTTTTTAGAAGTGAACGTTTTTCTTTTAGTATACTTTCAACAGTCCGGATCTCCATCATGTTAGTAACTCCAGAGATAGGGGCTGGTATACCAGCAGTTAAGATCAGGAGATCCTGCTCAGATACCATATCTTTTCTTCTCAATAAATCTACAGAATTACATATCATCTCGTCAACATGTTCTGAAAAATCCATATAGAATGCTTTGACACCCCATACGAGTTTCATCTGCCTTCGGACCATATGTGAATTTGTAAAAACTATGATGTCCGTATCTGGTCTGAGTTTTGCGATCTTTTTGCCGGTGTAACCTGAAGAGGTATGTGCGACGATGTATTTAGCATCTGTATCCCTAGAGGCCTGCCAAACGTTTTTAGAGATGATATCGGCTATGTCGTTACTTTTTTGGTTCACGGTGTGATGGACTCTGCCTTTTAGATAATTCTCCATCTTCTCAATTATCTCGGCCATGAACCGGATAGATTTTACCGGGTAATGACCTACTGCGGTTTCTTCGGATAGCATCACTGCATCAGAACCGTCCATAACAGCGTTTGCAACATCCGACACTTCAGCCCGAGTAGCTCTAGGACTGTCCGTCATAGATTTTAACATCTGAGTAGCGGTTATCACTGGTTTTTCCATAGTATTGCATTTTTCTATGATCTTTTTCTGTAACATCGGAACGTCAGATGCCGGAACTTCAACCCCTAGGTCACCCCTTGCGATCATTATCCCGTCAGATTCTAATAGAATCGAATCTAGATTCTCGACGGCTTTCAGATGTTCTACCTTAGCGATTATCTCCATCTCAGAATCTTCTTCATCTAGAATCTTTCTGATCCGTCTCACATCTTCAGCACTTTTGACGAAAGAAGCCGAAACGAAATCGAAATCGTTTTTGATACCGAACATAATATCCGTTATGTCTTTTTTAGTAGGAGTCTTCAATCCCACTTCCTTACCGGGTATATTCACCGATTTTTTTGAAAGAACGGGTCCCCCGTGGATCACGGTTCCCTTAACCATTTCGTCCACTGAATCTACTTGGATCTCGATCTGACCATCATCGATAAGAACGGTATCCCCTTTTTCAAGATAATCTATGATATTAGGGTAGTCAACGGACAGCCTTCTCTTGTCACCGATGATATCATCTACAACGAGCTCAACTTCCCTACCGTTCTCTAGAGCAGTCCCCTCTTCCACCTGTCTCAACCTGATCTCAGGCCCTTGGGTATCGACCATCACCCCTATTTCATCAGATAAGGAACGGATATTTTCGAATATCTTTTTGTGTTGTTCATGGGTTCCATGTGAAAAATTTTGACGGGCTATATCCATGCCGTTATCGATCATTTCTTTTAATGTGCCTTCAGATTTTGATGCTGGGCCTATAGTTGCCACGATCTTCGTTTTTCTCATATATTCTACCTGATATTGGAGATTGATAGATGGGTAATTAAATATTGTCTTAGGATCGAAGTGATACAGCATTAGCGTTAAAACCCTCACTTAACCAAAATATTTATATAGAACCTCTGTCTAATTACTAAATGCAAATATTACAACATGAAGTTGTTAAATAGAGGTGAAGAAAATGGGAGAAGATAAGGAGATCAAAGAAAGAGAAGATGAAGAAAAGGGGTTAGCCGAACGTCAATCCGAATGGTTCTACAGGCCGTTGGAAGAGATGGACCGGATGTTCGAAGACATCGATAAAACCTTCAAGAGGTTCTTTGGTCAACCGTTGATGAGAAGGGGACGGGATAGGTTCATACCGTCCTTCGAAACAGGTTTCAGATCACCGGCCTTGGATATACGAGACCTCGGTGATAAATACTCTATCCAAGCGGAGATACCGGGACTCGACAAAGACGACATAGAGTTGGAGATCACTGAAGATAAGTTAACGATCAAAGCGGAGAAGGAACAAGAAACGAAGGAAGAAGGTGAAGATTACGTAAGGAGAGAAAGAGGTTATAGGTCGTTCTACAGAGAATTACCTCTTTCGGATGAAGTGATCTCGGAGGAAACCAAAGCATCCTATGAGAACGGTGTACTAGATATCCGCATACCGAAGAAAGAGAAAGAGGAGAAAGAGGAGAAAAAGGGGATAACTGTAGACATCGAATAAAACTAACCCCTTTTTCAAACCCTTTATTTGATATATCATGAACACAAAAGAAGAATTCGATAGGATCATCCGCATACTCCAAAATCCTACAAGGAGAAAGATACTTGAAAGGCTGTCTAGAGAAGAACATTATCCCTTACAGATATCCGAAACTTTGAATACCAGCCAACAGGCCATATCTAAGCATCTAAAAACAATGGAGAAAGCAGGTATAGTGGTCTCTAAAGTTGGAAAAAGTGATCGAGGTGGACCCCCCACTAAAACATATATGGTCAACAGTCAATTCTCTTTAAGAATAGACCTAGGTCCAACTTTATTTAGGACTGAAGTTGATGGATTGGAGTTTGGGTTTGAAGAAATCGAAGGTTATGAAGATATCGAAGAGGAAATTGATACTGAAAAGAAAGAAGCCTTTTTGAAGAAAAAAATTGAAGTTATAAAAGATATAGAAAAGGAAATCGAAAAGCTCAAGAAAAGGCGTCAGTATCTATTAAAATTGAAGGAAAGAGCTCTTTCTAAAGGGTATGAATATATCTATGATAATTTTGATGATTACATGGAAAGGTTCGTTCTATATTATATTTTAGATACGGGGCAGAAAGATCCAAAAGAGCTTGCTAAAGATTTTGAAATTAGAGAGGATAAGATGAAAGAGATCATAGATAATTTAAGAGAAAAAACTGAGATATGGTGATAGAGATGAATTATGAGGATGATAAAGATAAGAAAAGAAGAAGAGACCCATTTAAGGACATATTTGGTATCCCGGACATAGATAAAGAGTTTGAAAGGATGCAGCGATTGATGGATGAGATGATGAAAAAAGGATTCAGTAGACAGGAGAGAGATCCTTTCGTGTATGGTTTTTCAGTAAGGACGGGGCCCAATGGTAAGCCTAAGATCCAGGAATTTGGTAACGCTAAAGATTACTTCATGGAAAAGAGTGATGATTCAGAACGTTCGGAATGGACTCCACTTACGGATGTACAGGAACTCGATGACAAGGTACTAGTGACTATCGATATACCAGGGGTAGAGAAGGATGAGATCGACATCGAGATAAAAGATAGTAAGATGGTCCTGCACGTTGATGGTAAAAGAAGATACGGTACTACCATAGACCTGCCATGCGTGGTAGATGTCAATGATTCCGAGGCAAGTTACAACAATGGAGTGCTTGAAGTAAAGCTTAAAAAGAAGCAAGAATCACAGGGTAAATCTATAGAGATAAATTAGGTATGGTAAGATGACAGAGAAGGAATGTAAATCTGAAGAGGAAAAGGAAGAACCTGAAAAAACTCAGGAAGAATTCACCGAAGAACAGGGCAACGGTGAAGAGGAAGAACTCGAAGAACTCAGCAAGGAGCAGTTGGAAGATGAAGTCGAAGAACTAAAAAGCTCGTTGAAGAAAGTGATGGCGGATTTCGATAATTACAGGAAAAGGACATTACGTGAAAAAAAGAGGATCATCGAACGGGCGACAGAAGATCTGATGATGGACTTGTTAAGTGTCCTAGACGACTTTGAGAGGGCTATCGGCTCGGACGAGGAATTAGATCTAGACGGTGTAGAGATGATATACAAAAAATTCTATAAAACATTGAAAGAACACGGCTTAGAAGAATTCGATGCTGAAGGAGAAGAGTTCGACCCCAAATTTCATGAATGCGTTATGTCTGTGGATGCTGAAAACGAGGATGACAAAGATATGGTCATCGAACAATTTGAGAAAGGATATAAATTGAATTCAAAGGTCATAAGACCTGCAAAAGTTAAAGTTGCAAATTAAAGATAGGTGATAAAATGTCTAAGATATTAGGAATAGATTTAGGAACGACCAACTCGGCGATGGCTGTTATGGAAGGTGGAGAACCTACGATAATCACCAATTCCGAAGGTGAAAGGACAACCCCCTCCGTAGTGGCTTTCAAAGATGATGGAGAAAGATTAGTTGGAGAATTGGCTAAACGACAAGCGGTTAAGAACCCTGATAGAACTATCGCTTCTATCAAGAGGAAGATGGGTACGGATCACAAAGTGAATATTGAAGGTAAACAGTACACCCCGGAAGAGATCTCTGCTATGATTCTTCAGAAATTGAAGAAGGATGCTGAAGATTATTTAGGTGAGAAAATCGATAGAGCTGTTATCACAGTTCCAGCTTACTTCAATGAACCGCAGAGAGAAGCTACTAAAAATGCAGGAGAGATCGCCGGCTTTAAAGTGGATCGAGTATTGAACGAACCCACTGCGTCTTCCATGGCTTACAGGATGGAAGAGAAGGATAAAGCTGAAACCATACTGGTATACGATCTAGGTGGAGGAACCTTCGATGTTTCGGTTCTAGAAGTAGGCGATGGAGTTTACGAAGTACTTTCAACTTCTGGTAATACACAGTTGGGTGGAGATGATTGGACTCAGAAGATCGTGGATTGGTGTTTAGAGCGATTCAAAAAAGAACACGGTATCGACCTTAGTGATAATAGGGAAGCACTTCAGAGGATCACGGAAGCTTCAGAGAAAGCCAAGAAGGAATTATCGACAAGGGAGAAAACTGAGATCAATCTACCGTACATAACTGTAGATGACAGCGGTCCGAAACATCTGGACTTAGAACTTACACGAGGTAAATTCCAGAACATGACCCGTGATCTAGTGGATAAGACCAAAAAACCACTGCAGATAGCCATGGACGATGCAGATTTGGACATCGGAGATATCGATGAAGTTATCATGGTCGGTGGTTCGACCCGATTGCCAGCTATCAAAGATCTTGTTAAGGATTATTTCAAGAAGGATCCACATATGAAGATCAATCCGGATGAATGCGTTGCGATCGGTGCTGCCATTCAAGCTGGTGTTATCTCTGGTGATGTTACCGATGATATAGTTCTACTCGACGTAACTCCACTTTCCCTAGGTGTTGAAACACTCGGTGGAGTAACAACTCAGCTTATAGAACGGAACACGACGATCCCCACAGAAGAAAGTAAGATATTCACCACCGCTCAAGATAACCAGACAACTGTTGAGATACACGTTGTACAGGGGGAAAGAGCCATGGCCAAGGACAACCACAGCTTGGGAAGATTCACTTTAACAGGTATACCTCCGTCACCCAAAGGAGTGCCTCAGATAGAGGTGACTTTCCAGATGGACGAGAACGGGATATTGAATGTCTCTGCAGAAGATAAGGCATCTGGTAAAGAAGAGAGTATCACTGTAGAATCCACTAGCCAACTTTCCGAGGATGAGATCGAAAGGATGAAACAGGAAGCAGAACAGCACGCTGAAGAGGACAAGGAGAAGAAGCAAGAGATACGCGATAGGAACGAGGCTATGACTCTCGTAGATTCTACTGAAAGGACACTTGAAGAGGTCGGAGATCAAGTAGATGAGTCCGTAAAAGAGGAGATACAGGGTAAAGTCGATGAACTCAAAGAAGCTTTAGAAGAGGACGATATCGATAAGATCAGGAAAAAGAAGGAGGAACTATCTCAGAAGGTCCAGGAGATTGGTAAACAGATGTACCAGGCTCAGCAGGCAGCTCAGCAGCAGTCAGCGCAACAACAGGCGGCTCAGCAACAAGCCCAACAACAACAAGCCCAACAACAACAAGCCCAGCAGTCTTCTTCTGATGAGGACGAAGAAGTCGTAGATGCGGACTATGAAGTCGTCGATGAAGAAGAGTAATTCTAAAAACCCCTTTCTTTTTATATCACCGATAACACTGAAGTGACAACATGGCCAAGGATTACTACGATATATTAGGTGTTGACAAAGATGCATCTAAAAGTGAGATAAAAAAAGCATATCGTAAGAAAGCAAAAAGATACCATCCGGATAAGAATCCTGATGATCCGGATAAGGCTAGAGAGAAGTTCAAAGAGGTCTCCGAAGCCTATGAAGTATTAGCCGATGAAGATAAAAGACGTCGCTATGATCGATATGGAGAAGCTGGTGTAAAGGATCAGTTCAGCCAGGGCGATTTTACCTGGCAGGATTTTTCACACAGAGACGATCTGGAAGATATCTTTTCAGAGTTCTTTGGAGGAAGACGATCAGCCGGTAGATCAGGTGGATTTGAGGATATCTTTTCTGATCTGTTTGGAAGGAGAAGAAGCAGTCGAAGAAGCAGAGAGAAACGTGGTAGTGATCTAAGAGCAACTTTGGAGGTCACATTAGAGGACATACAGGATGGTACTGAGAAAACGATAAAATTGAATCGAAAAGCTCCATGTGAGGTCTGCGGCGGCAGTGGCAGTACTTCTGGAGATACTCGAAGATGCCCAGAATGTGATGGAAGAGGTGAAGTAAAACAAGTTCAAAGGAGAGGGATCCAACAATTGATAACGGTTTCACAATGCTCCAAATGTGGGGGAACAGGTGAGATCGTTGAAAATCCTTGTGAAAACTGTGATGGGATAGGTAGGGTGCCCAAAAGGGAAACTATCAGTATTAAGGTTCCACCGGGGGTCGAGAACGGCAGTAGATTAAGGGTTCCCGGTAAAGGTGACGCGGGTCCAAGAGGAGCAACACCAGGTGACCTCTATATCTTGATAAGGGTGAAACAGCATGAACTGTTCCAGAGGAGAGGACCTCATATATATCTTGAAGTTCCGATAACTATGACGCAGGCTGCCCTCGGTGATGAGATCAAAGTGCCGACACTAGAGGGGAATGTAAAGTTGAAAATTCCCCCGGGAACGCAGTACGGGACAAATCTGAGACTTGAAGGCAAAGGTTTACCTACTGGACGAGGCGATAAAGGGGACCAGATAGTTCAAGTTAAAATCAAAATTCCGGAAAATTTGGATCAGGAACAAAGGAAGATCCTAGAAAGGTTTGAAAAGATCGAAAAAGAGAAAGAAAAGAGTTGGTTCAATCGTATCAAAGATAAGTGGATATCAGATTAATTCTACTTCTTTCAGATCGTATCCCTTCTTACAATCTATTTTTTTATTTACACCTTTTACGTCGTATTTCTGTTTATTTTCGATACCGGTTGGGTGACACAATCTAAAATTCTCGCATTCGAACTCTTTACAATCCTTCTTTTCGAACGTGACCACCGATCCTTCTATAACGGTCCTTCCTGAAACTGCGGTTTTGACAGGGATCTTTTTGACCTCAACTACCTTAACATCCCCGTGATGGACTTTACAATCATGTTTTTTATCTCTTACACCTACTATCCTATACCATCTATCTTTTTCTAACCCACAGCAGGAATTCTTGATCTCACAGCTTTTACATTTGGATAAACATCCTCCAAATGAGAATTCTAATCCTTCTTCCGCCAAATGCTCTCCTATCAACGTTACTTCAGTCATAATATTCACCTATTTTAGATAATTCCAGTTTCTTTCGCTGCCTCTTCTGCAGCATCTCTGTTCATCCTCCGATTCCCCAATATAGTATATCTTTCAGGTCTTATCTCTGGTGCATGGATAAGTGCCTCGATAACTTCCTCCTCGGTAAGATCCAATCCTCTAGCGGTAGTTGGAGCTCCCACTTCTTCTAGTGCATTCTTTATCCTTTTCCAGTCGCCTCCATGCAGGTACATCATTATTATAGTACCTACCCCACATTGTTCACCATGGAGTGCAGGTTTTTCTACAAGTTCATCTATTGAATGGCTGAATTTGTGTTCACTTCCACTAGCGGGTCTTGATGATCCAGCTATACTCATAGCAACACTAGAACTGACCAGAGCTTTTACTATCAACCATGCACTCTCTTCCAACCCGGGTTTGATACTGTCTGCGTTATCTATCAAAGAGGATGCGGTCATCTTTGAAAGATTTGCAGCGTAGTGCGAATATGACTCGTTCCTTAATCTTTTTGCAAGCTGCCAGTCCAGTACCGCTGTTTCATTAGATATTATATCCGCGCATCCCGAAGCCATCAATCGATATGGACTCTCTGAAATTATACTCGTATCCGCCACCACTGCAAGTGGAGACTGTGCAGCTACTGATTTTTTATTCCCGTTCCTATCGATAGATGCTCTACCTGAAGCTATCCCATCGTGTGATGCAGCGGTGGGAACGCTGATAAAAGGTACGTCTAGAAGATGTGAGGAATATTTAGCAACATCGATGGATCTCCCACCACCTACGCCAAAGAAAAAGTCATATTCGCCTTTAGAATTTTCTGTGATATCGTCAACGGTTTTCTGGGAAGCGTTCTCTATCTCGTATATATTGGTTATAAAACTGTTTTCTTCCATAAGTCCACTGACGTGATCTCCTGCGATATCCCTTGTGGTGCCGTCACAGATTATCAGCGACTTGCCTTTAAGATTAAGAGATTTTACGGTTTCCGGTACTTTTTTGATCGCATCGTTTCCTACGACTACTGTTCTTGGGAACTGCATACTTTTCAATTTGCTGAACTGCACACCTTCCCTTTGTTTCTCATTCTCATCTTCAGTAGCCATGATTCAAACTCTATTAAGATTAGAAATTTCTTTCATATATTACTTTCCCTGCTGTTCTAGTTCCTCATGTATCTGTTCAGCTACTTTTTTCCCAGAAAGAAGCATCCCGCCGAAGATAGGTCCCATCCTAGGTGCTCCCATCACTGCGTTTGCACACATCCCGGTTATCCACAGTCCTGGAAAGACTTTTTGTGTGTTCTCGATGACCGTTCTTTCTCCCATCTCTGCGCACATCGATCTCTCTCCAACGATCTTTCCGGGTTCAGTCTCTAATGAACCTACCTTACGCTGAACGATGTTGCAGACTTCTGCATCGTGACCAGTAGCGTCGATGCATGCCTTCGCCCTGATCGTGATCGGATCCACGTGAAGACCGGCGACTTCGATAGCTGACGAATTGATCACAAACCCGTTCACTTTCTCATCTTCATATAGAACATCTTCGACTGTGACAAGGTTGAAAAGTCTTACTCCAGCGTCAACGGCTGCGGATAGTAATTTACCCACGGCTTCTATCGAATCTGCAGTGTAGTAACCGTCTCCCTCTTTTCTGGTTCTAACTCCGATCTTATCGAGTTCCTGAACTGATTGTTCTTGGACAACGATAACTGGATAACCCATGCCACCGCCCCACATACCACCGCCGGGCGACAATTTTCTCTCGAATATGGCAACCTTATATCCCTTCTCAGCAAGATATCGGCCGGCTACTAAACCAGCAGGTCCTGCTCCGGCTATTGCTACATCATTTTCCGTATGCTTGGAAAACTCTTCAAAATACCTCTCCGTGATATGTTGGGTCACTTTGATATCGTCTATCATGTTTGGGCATATAAAAAGGATGTATAAATATGTTGATGTTCCTCGAGTGTGCCAACTTTCAACTTTCAACTTTTTAATGATTATTTCAGTGATTATTGGATCCCTGATAATTTTTTGTCATATGGATAAAACTCTAACGAATTTGAGCTGTTCTTTCAATCTTCAATATCACTATACTTTTGACAAGCTCTGTTGTTCAATATCACTATACTTTTGACAGGCTCTGTTGTTCAATAGTACTGTACGTCTCCTTGTTTTTTCTCACTAGCTTGTTCACTCTCTAGTTCTTTTTTATAAGTGTGGAATTCTAAAACATAAAATACACCCCTGATGGCACATGCTATAACGGTCAATACGATAATTCCAGTAATAGTCAAGGTGTATGAATATTCGTCGCCTTCGAATCCCAAGTTGATACTTCTTAGTATCATCACGAAGTAAATAATTAGTACACCAGTACTTATCAGACCGAAAACAAGTCTCCTTTTGTCACCTTTACCAAAGTAGTTAGTGATCCCGATGGTTATCGCTAACGGGATACCTATCAGGACTGCGTACATCGCTGTATTTTGGAAGATATGTTCTATTTCCGGGACCATCGTAGTGGCCATGGAAACTCCGAACCAGATCAGAGCTACAAATAATATCAAAGAAAGGATGGCGAAGATGGCGGCCCTTATCGGATGGTTTTTGATTTCTTTATAACTCATCGACATCTACCTCCCTTTCAAATTCCATGCCGGTATTGTCATCGGTGAAGGTTATCTCCGCATACTCTGGGATACCGGAAACGTCAAGTTCTATAGTATCTTCGAATTCCTCACCCGGTCCGACGATGTAAGAAGGATCGTCCTGATATGATACCAGTTTTGATCCGATAGTGATATTGTCTACGTCCTTGATTTGGATCTTGATTTCCATCTCGAGTTCTCTAGGGCTGTCGTTGATGAATGAGAATGTTCCTTCAGCTCTTTCATCGGTCTGGTAAAACCTCACATCCTCTATCTCCAGGTTATTCAAAGGAGCTCCCCAGTAGTATGTTTCATCAGTATTGAATTGGATATTTTTATCTATCAGAGTGATGTCGATATCGAAGTATACATCTTGACTATTTGTGATGAACTCTTCTGTATCAACTTCATCCAGATCGAATTCTAGATCGTCTCGATAGTCTTCCCCGAGCGGTACGTATTGTCTATCCGAGGAATATGCATTTGTTTCATCATCATTTAGCATAGTGATTTCTACATCAGCGTTACCGGATAGTCCAGTTGTATAGACCTGATACGGTAGGTATAGTGTGCTCTGATCATTATCGGATGTAACGTAAGCTTCATCGTAGAAAAGATTCAGCTCTTCTACGGGAGCTTCCCAAGAATAACTTTCATCCTCATCAAATTCTAAGTCGATGTCGCTAAAAGTTATCTGGGATGATATGATCAGATCTTTATCATTGAACACGAATTCTTCGACTAGATCATCTTCTATTATAAAATCTGCAGTGTCCGATTCGCGATCTCCCAATGGTATATCCAGTTGTGTACTGGAGTATTCTTCATCATTTCCTTCATCTAATAACCGGAGGTCTACGATACTATCACCGGATAGATAGTCGCTTGTTTCTACAGTATATGGGAGTGAAACCATCGTACCTTGATCATTTCCGTGAAATTCGATATTGTCCTCATGGTATTCGAAGGTTTCTACCAACCCCTCCCATTCCACTATACTTTCGTAATCTAGATGGAACCCAACTATCGAAAAGGGATAGCTAGCAGTCATGTCTGAAACGATCTTTAGATCGATACCTCCGTTTTCCTCTTCGCCTCCAAACACCAATTCATCCAATTCATCATCTGTAAAATCGTCCAAGGAAGTTTGAAGTTCCAGTTCAATTTTTTTATCTTCACCACTTTCGACAGATGGTACATTTAATTTATCGTTAAATAACGTCCTATTAAAACCGAGGACTTCTACATCTATGTTTATATCCTCCATCCTGTAATATCCAGAATTGTTTACCCACATATCCCCGCTAAGATAAAGTTCATCCTCCTGGATATCCCAACGTAAATCATCTTCAGAAGGGATGGCGATATCTATATCACCGGTCATCGCTGGAAGTACGCTTGTGACCGATATGATCAATATAACTATTGTAAAAATCGTTAGAACTATTTGGAGTCCTATTAATTTAAGTTTCATATATTTCTAATAATATTGATTGAAAATAAATGTTGTGTTAGGTTTATCAATCATGATCATCTTTCTTTTTACTCATAAAGATGGGTATCCCTACGCAAAGGAGCACTGCTAGGAACCACCGAATACCTGTGAATTCGGGTATATTTGATGAGATCATAAAGGGTTCCAACCGTAGAGAGTTATCGATACCTGATATGATCTTAGTATGTTCCATCTGGAAATCCCACGACTCCTCGGTACTATTATATGTCCAGGAAGCCAAGAAATCCCCCATCATAGCCACCATAAATATATCTCCTCTAGTATCTTGAGTGAGCTGTATCCTATCGGGATAGCTCACATTCTCGTAGGTAATATCTCCGATCTCACTCCATGTTCCTTCATAGTACCTCCGGTATACGGGGTTCGCCTGGTCCTGTGTTCCCCATACTAATATGATAGTATCCTGTACGGATGAATCGTACAACAGGTCGAAACATCTATTCTCTAGAGTGTGGATATCCTGATCGTGTGTTTCCTCGCTGATCACACCGTTATTTTCGATTTCAAATGTTTTCAACGGCCATGCATTTTCAGTTTCATAACTAACTGCAATTGACACGCCATCTCCGTTTGGATCAGAGGCAAGTGATATCCATTTACCTTCCCCGCCTATTCCGTAACTGAACTCGTTATCCCAGCTCTCCACAGGCCCCCATCCTCTCATGAATACATCGCTACTGCCTTCCCGCGCCCATGTGAATAAGGCGCTGCCAGTACTATTGAAGATGACATCCATGCAAGGGAATATCTCCCCGTTCATCTCTGGGATGGGTTGATCGTCCAATCCCTGTTCATCGATCATCTCGTTTCCATTCCATATCAATCCGGTTCGATGATGATTTTGACCCATCTGGGTATTGTAAGCCGTCAAAAAGATAGCGACATCATCGCTGGTGGGCGATGAGGATGTTTGTATCCAGTCTATCTGGGACTGGGTACGTCCTAATTCGTATATGTATTCTTCTGACCATGATTCACTTCCCGGGTCCCACGTCTTATAATTAAAGAAAGTCTGAGTTGAATCTCCGTCTGCGCTGGTATTATAGTAGAATATATGACCATCCCCGCTCATGCTTTCATAGGCAACATCGAGGACTCGATGGGTACTATCCCCTCCTATGTTCATAGCGATAGGTTCTACACCCGTCCAACCGGTTCCATTCCAAACGTTCGCCAATATGTGTACATTTCCTTCAGGGTCTTCTATCTGGGCTGCGAGTATCTTCTCCTCTTGGACAGGTGACTGCTTGTTGATCAACCATTGAATCTCTGGTCCGCCTATTTCTCCCCCCTCAGATTCATTCCAACCTTCATCAGTCCACCACGAGTACTCAAAATCTCCACCGCTGATACCATATGCAATCAAAACTTCGGATATCTCATCGTTGAAGGATTCTTGTGTCAGTGTATTGCTACTCATGACCGAACGATAAGGGGAAAGCACCACACTATCCCCTTGTTCCCTCCAGTTCAGGGTGTTGATGACTGCTGATTCAAGAGAGATATCACTGAGTTCGACTTCTATTTGGTTGTACCATCGAGCTGCTTTAGATTCGAACTCTTCTTCTACCCACCCGTTTCCATTTTTTGAATAGGATGTTATCTCCACTATTTCGCCGTACTGTCCCCGTAAAACCACTTTCTTGTCGGCGTTGGTCCCCTCTGATAGTATTCCTGAACCGTCTTCATCGAAGTAAAATATGATTTCATCCTCTCCAGATACCCTTTCTACCACGGGTTCGGGGTCGACAGGTTCGGGATCATGTTCCGGTGAATATACGTCGATCCCTTCTGGGATAGCAGTACCTTTCAGGATATTTCCTCTTGTTTTCAGGTAAAAAGAACTATGTTCACCGAGATAACCATATTCGTTGATATCTAGATTTGAGGGTAGATCAGTATCTACTCCGTGGTCTTTCACATCCTCCCAATCTCCAAAGACACCATCTATTCGGGCCTCATCTGGAACTTCTTCAAAATAGTAAAAACGAGGCTCACCCGTTATTGTCACACTGGCATCAGTATCTACATCTTCTACTTGAAGATTTACAGCATCTCCAGGACTCGCAGAGGGGACACCGTTCACTGTGATATCTATGCTCTCGTCTTTCTCTACAACGAAGGGATAATCGATGTCGACCTCTTTCGACTCGAAGGCCCCTTGGAATGAGATATCATCGACGCTCACATCTCCCCCTCGGGCTGTCAGGTTCAAAACCAAAATATCCTCCTCAGAAGATATTACATGATCATCGATCGGACTGTACTGGTTTATGGATAAAGAGGGCTTCCCTGGGACCATCATGTGGTCGCTGTATGCTTCTATTCCTGTAGAATCCCTTGCAACGATATCAACTCTAACACCTTCTTCATCTTGGATGTTTATATTAGGGATGGAGAATTCCAATTTGTTTCCCACCTTGCTGGCATGGATATCTCCTATAGCTTCCCAACCGTTCCAATTTCTTTCGTCACTTCCGTTCTCGTACCGGTAGATCGATCCAAAAACATCATCTTCCCATCCCTGCACCTTCACCAAGTGATTAGCCTCTATCTTCGGAGTTTGATAATGTCCAAGGTTCTTCTCTCCAGGTATATCTATGAAGAAGTAAAACGAATCCATGTTTCCGTCTTCATCTCCCACGAGTATATCGGTTTCGGTTCTTGTATAGAAAAACAAACGTTCATTACTTACGGTCACAGAACTTTCTTGTATATTGGCCCTCGATGCAACCTCTTCTATCTGGAAGCTGTATTCTTCCATGTCTCTCCAATCCTCGAAATCTCCATCTATGCTCATCTCTTCTTCGTCTTCAAAAGGTGAATAGAATAAGAAAAATGTAAACGATGCGATCAGTATCAGGATTATAACGAGTATAGCTACTGGAGCTTTTTTTCGCTTTTTATGGCTTCTTTTAACCTGCTTTG
>JAWOGF010000018.1:0-4255 GCA_046497075.1 Candidatus Saliniplasma sp. | reverse complement strand
TATCGAATACAGAGATGAAGGGGAATCCAATAAGATCAAACTAGATTCTATTAAAAAAATATATCATGGAAAAAGGCCATATCCTGAAAAACTTCATCTCGTCCTTGAAAATGGCAGAGAAAAGTTTCTTCCAGAATGGATTTTAGAGGATTTCGAAGGACTCCCAGAAACCATATCAAAATATGCTGGTTTGGTAAAAACCGAAGGACCTGAATTGGAAACTAAGAGGTCAAACAAGGTGAAAAGATTCACAGGTTTATCTTTAGGGATCTTCATGTTCGCTTTAATAGTGTTTGTAGGAGCGTTTGGAGCTATAGCGGTTTTGTCAGTAAGCCCTTGTTGTTTTGGTCCTATCTGGATGATAGGCCTACTAGCGATGATATGGTTGGCATGGGAATTTACTATGGATAAAGAAATGGACAAACATGTATGGGAAAGACCCGGCTAGTTGATAGTCCCCCGTCAACTTCGCGAGTTCAACTCTTCAAACACAGCTTCTACGTTCTTTCCAGTTTCGTCGATAATTTCCTGCCACTCTTCATTATCAGGAGCTATCCCTAACGATCGAGCAGCCTTCATGATGGATATGTGATAAACTGTTTGTACCCCTGGTTCCTGTTCCCATATAACCATATTACATGGAAAAAGACCCCCGATCTTCATGGTTATATCAAGGGCTTTATCAGCTACTTTGGCATTGCAGGCACCCAATACGTAATACGGATCTTTATCGGCTCCCACTTTTTTGTTCAACACTTCAGAAGGAGAGAACTCTACTAGTATCCCGAAACCGTTCTTTTCACAGACTTTTCGCACGTATTCAATTGCCTCCTCGTGTCCCATCTTCAACCTTGCTGTTTTTTCTCCGATATCCTCGGGATCGAATGCGCTAGGATCTATCTTTAGTACCACGGACATCACCACTCGATATCGACGGGTACACCTTTAGTGATAGTGTTATCAACTGGACACCTATCTTGAACTTCCTCTAAAAACTCCGGTATCTTTTCTTCGGGGATTCCTTTTACTTCTTTCACTTTTACACATATCTCCTGTAATCCCATAGGCACGTCAGCTTTACCCATGACCCCACGTGGATCAAGTTCTCCTTCAACGTCGAGCTTGAAATCTTCTAGTTCATACCCCATCTGCTGGGCTACGATAGTCCCGGTGAAATCTAGACAGCCCACTAGAGAAGCAAGTAAAACCTCGACAGGATTTGGACCTTTGTTAGTTCCTCCAATTCTCTCGGGTTCATCTATAGTTATAGTAAAATCTCTAATTTTTACTTCGGACTCGAATCCACTTTTTTTGTTGAGCTCAACCTTGTATCGATTCATACTAATTTTTTCTCCACCCATATTATCGGATGGTATATAACATGATTATATAATAAATCTGTTGGTGAATCGACCTAGGATATCTATTACCCACCTTAGTGATACTCATATATCGATAATATACCTTTCTAAAAATTTTATTTCAAAGAATATCTAGCAGTTCTGAGAGCTCAGATATTTCAAGGTCCGGTTCGATATTGGCGGGTCTTTTCTCACCATCGGGATTGAGCCAACATGTCCTCATCCCGACCTTTTCAGCCCCGATGATATCGGTTGTAAAAGAATCTCCCAGATATAGACAGTTCTCCGGTTTATCGTTCACTCTACTCAGAGCGTCCAAAAAAATTTCCTTATCGGGCTTCCTAGACCCGACCTCTTCTGAGAAGACAAGTTCATCAAAGTGTTTCAGCATATCTAGGTTCCTCAGTTTCGTAAGTTGGATATCCTTAGAACTGTTGGTCAATATCCCCAATTGGTATTTAGGATCTAAATAATCGATAACCCTTCCAGCACCTTTGATTTCAGCCTTAATAGACGGATAGATCCGATAAAATTCATCGTGAAATCTTTCTGAAAAAGCTTCGTCCACACCAATCAATTTTAGTGTATGTAAACTCCTTTTCCGGCGTATCTCATCTAGAGGTACCCCATTAATAAACTCTTGGTAACACTCTTTATCAGCGATCTCAAATGCATTCAAAAGTTCTTCCTCACTGACACAACTGAAAACTTCGCTGTATCTTTTTATTACTTTCTGGAGGGTTCTTTTATGTGAAGTTTTTTGATCGTATAATGTACCATCAACGTCGAAGAAAATGACATTTAGATCTTTTAAGTTTGACTTCTTCATGTGAAGGGTAATTAATACAGTAGTTTATAAATTTCAGGATTGTTTCTGACTTTCGGGGACCGAGGGTAATTTAGTTTATAAACATATTGCCTTTCATCCTTTCCTTTCTTAGATACTGAATAAAGAAAAATAGGTTTTAGTGTATTATCTCGGCGTGTTCCTCGAAGGGCATAACTGATAGATGTGGCATCATCTCTTTGAAACCTTTCATTATCTCGTCGATATTGTGGAATTTCTCGTGGTTCTCTCTGCTGTCCCAGTATGTTATCATGATGTATTTCGTCGGTTTGATCTCTATCTCTTCATGTTCTCCTCTCAACATAGATCCACCGTATGCAACGTCGGTCGCTTTTACCACTTTTGTACCGATAAAACCTTCCTTGTCCATGGTAAATTCACAGAGGTCCTCCATCATCTGTTCCACTTCTTCTTCGTGTCCGGGTTTTACGGAGAGGTAGTTCAGTGCAGATATCATCGGTTTTCCAATCCATTCATGATCATCGAATTCGTCTACAGGTAATTCTTCAGCATCTACATCTTTGTCTTTCAGAAAATTCAGCGCCATCTCAGTCCTTTTTCTCCTGGGTCCGCAATAGACTTTTACCGATTTATCCTTTAGGAAATCAAGATAAAATTCAAGGTCCCACACGGGTATATTCAACGCCCCTTCGATGTGGTTCATGTAGTACTCTTCCCTAGTCTTTACATCTAATATCAGATCCATAATTTCACATTTTAGTAGAGTGATAGATAATATAAATAATTGGTTATAATCCTCTTGTCTACATTAAAAATCATACCACTAGATATTCCAAGGATATCCATATGATCAAAATGGTGATAACACCAAGTATGAAGTACAGCGGTTTTCCCTCTTTGTCTTTGGGCAGTATATCTCTGCTCACCATGAAAAGCATCATACCTAGTACGAAGGCCAGGACACTCCTCTCCAGATGTTCATTAAAGTCGAACATGATCCCGATGACAACACCAATGACCGTAGAGCTTGAAAGAAGGAACTTGTCTATCTTTCTTCCAGTGAATCTGTGAATATCTTCGAGAGCGATAGAAGATGATAATGTATGTATGAACAAAGGTATTGCTGTCAGGAAACCCAGTATCGGGTTTAGAACTACTATAGTGACAAGTATGAAACCCTTGATGAAGTGATCAATAAAGAAGCCAATAGCATGCAGGTAGTAAAGTTCTTCATCTAGAACATCGGGATCCTTCACATGCTGGTAAAGGTATTTTTCGGATAAGAAGAAGACGACGAAACCCATAAGCATGAGTGGATAGACTATCGTTGTTGGTGTGAAATGAACCGCTTCGGGCAGAAGAACTAAAAAGATGATGGCTAAAAGAGAACCGCCCCCATAACTTATAAGGGTAGTGTGTGAGCGTGATATGCAGAGTGGTAATTTATGGCAAAGAACGTGGAATCCGCTAAGAGAAAGAGCATAGATCAGGACTAATATCTCCAAATATGTTACTCCCATATAGATACTAAAATGGTTCGGCACATATAAAGATTATTTATTTAATAACCGACCATATCTAAGAGATACATGATGACTATCAGTATGATAGAGATGATCAGAACGATCCATCGCGCCTTGATGCCTGATATTTCAGGTATTGTAACCGGACCCATATCGTCCCTTTCCATAAATTTCATCAATCTAGGATAAACAGATGCGAATATACCGGCTCCTACTAACATACCTATGACGCCGAAGACCGCGTGTATCGCACCTGTACCCATAGCTCCAGAAGCTGTACCAGGACACAGACCTAGAACGGCAAATCCCACTCCAAATATCAGACTACCTATGATGATAGACTTCCACATGCACGGTTTGGGCTGCAGCTCGGGTGAAGAGTACCTAACTATAATATGTACACCGATCATCCCTATGATTATCGCTGTGAAGATTATTTTGAGGACGGTAAAATCTTTGAGTAGTAATTGATTCGTGATAATGTTAAAATCGGTAGCCCCACCTCTATCCAGTAGGAAACCGAATGCAGTGCCGATGAAGAAACCGATGACGAGCTGTTTTTT
>JAWOGF010000083.1:0-3228 GCA_046497075.1 Candidatus Saliniplasma sp. | reverse complement strand
CAAAAACCCCTAAAGCTGTTAAAGAAAGAGTGAACACTTGGGATACGTCGCCGTCTAGTACAGCATCGTCGATTATAGTACGGAGTATCAAAGGTGGTATTAGTGTTAAAAGAGCGGTTATCACGTGACCTACCTGTATAGGTAAGTAGACCTTTAGGTTAGGTCTTAGATATTCTTTATAGAACCTTTTTACCAGTCCTCTAACTTCAAATTCTGAGACTGCTTTTCGTTCTTGGTCGTCACTCATAAGATATTACACCTTTTCAGTAAGGTCACGTATATGGCTTTGAGTAAATCACTAATAAAAAGGTTTTCCCAAATTTTTGAATCGGTTTTTTTGAAGGTGAAAACGTGTGAAAAATATCGAGTATATTATTTGATTCAAAGGAAAATCAAAGACGTTGACCTTTTGACTTTTACATAATACGATCGAGCTTTTGAGCGTATTTGCCAACTTTCTCGATGTGCCCTCGTTCTTCGTTGATCAGGTCTGAAAGCATATCGAAGAATTCATCAGGGTCATCCCCTTTCCACACCTTCTCGATAAACTCCTTTGATGTATTCTCATATATCTTTTGGTAAAGGTCTAGGGCCAATTTATCGTTCTCGTATACTTCGTACAATATCTCTAGATCTTGAGAGTGTTTTTTGAACTTTACACTATCACGAGTACGAGAATTTTGCTTGACAGACTCAAGGTCCATACCCTTGAGATTTGAGATCAATCTTTTTAAATCACTTTTATGGCCTTCGGATTCGTGAGATAGTTCGAACAAAATATCTTTGTATTTTTCATCTACTGAGGTGTAAGCATCCCATTGTGTCACACCTTCGAATTCGTCCTCTATCCAATACGCTCTTGCTAAAAGCGATTCTAATTCATCGATATTCTTGATGACGATCTTTTTAGGAGGTGACATATCTATCTAAAGTCATTTCAAATATTATAAATGTTTGCAAAGTATGGATATCGTGGAAAGCAGGTCTCTTTAGTCTTGATGGTCAATTATGATGTTGATACGTTACCGGTAAAAGTATCGGATCGTTAGAGGAGTCTGTGATGTATTCAGCATTTTTAAAAACAAAAGAGAAAGAAAGGGGTTTTTTAGAAGTTAGTATTTTAGTATTCTACCGTCCAAGTTACATCGTAATCTGCATCGTTATAGAGATAGTATCCTTCACCGGGTGCAAACTCGAAGTTATCTGGATCGTAGTCGTACGCTAGATTGTTCTCCTGGGTTGCATCGAAGTAACCTACTATAGACACCTCTGTAGGTGTACCTTCTACCGCTGCTGTCGAACTCGGATAACCCACCATGTTCCATCCTGGGTTCAGCGTGATATCCGTGCTCGTCGGTTCGATTCCTTCTACTGTTAAACTGTCGTCGGCTGTCATCCGTATCCATAGTCCTTTGGTCTCGTCCCATTGGATATCATCGTTGAAGTTGTCTCTCCCAGGTATGTAAGATAACCATTCATCTGTACTAGCATCATAGTACATCACCTTATCGTAGTTACCGCTGATACCGTACTGTTCATCTTCTAAGATAGAAACAAGGTCTTTATCTACTGGATTAAGGTTAAATGAAATGAAGTTCCACCCGCCGCTTTCTGGATCATTAACCAGTTCTAAACTAGAAGTAGTCGTCTCAGGACCAGGTTGCCAAGTGAGCAAGGGGTATGTAACATCCTCTATCATCCACCAGGTGTTATCGAAATCCCAACCTGAGAAGGTGCTCTTCGTCATCATCTCGTCCGTGGTGAGTCCGGTAGCGTTACCTGCTGAAGTATTCTGACCGGTTGTTTCTATGTCCCAATATGAATCGGTGACAGTACCTTGGTAATTATATCCTATCAGACCACCTACTTCGCTAGAACCGCTGACATTTCCTGCAGCATAGCTGTAATATACAATACCACTAAATCCCGAATCTCCGTTTTGTCCGATCAGCCCGCCTATATAATCTTCTCCGATGACATTTCCTGTCGAGTACGTGTTTTCCAAATTACCCTGGAAGTTCTCTCCTATCAGACCACCTACATCATATTCTCCGCTGACATTTCCTGTCGAGTAAGAGTTCTTTACAATTCCGTTATAATAAGTCCCACCCATTTGACCACCGTTCTCCCCGATCAGACCACCTACTTCGCTTCCAAAGTAGGATACGGTAACATCTGCTGTTGAGGAGCAGTTCTTCACAGTATCATGGTTTTCACCGATCAATCCTCCAACCTGCTCACTGTAAGAGTCGAACTCTTCATTGTAGATACCTGTTATTCTACCTGTTACGTGACAATTTTCCACAGTACCATTTTCGAGGGTTCCAGTTAGTGCTCCTACAGGGGTTGTGCCGGTTATATTAACATTTTTTAAAGTAACGTTAGCCACGTTCCCAGAATATGTGTCGTTTCCGACCTTATAGAAAAGTCCAACACTCCATGTGCGGTTGATGTGTAGGTCAGAGATAGTGTATCCATCACCATCAAAACTACCTGTGAAATGATCACTCCAGCCACCGATCATCTTGAATCCGTTCCCACTCGTAGAATCGGTTCCCCACATCTGAGATGCGTCCTGGATACCGGAGAGGTCGATATCATCAGTTAACTTATAATCCGCACTCGTGTCCATATCCATCATCTGAAGTTGATGGCTGTTGGACACCTTCGTATCCCATTCCATCTGCAGGAACGGACGGGTCTCTCCGTCGACCATCCACCACGTGTCGGTGAAGTTCCAGCCGCTGAAAGTGCTCTCGGTCATTATCTCAGTTGTGTTTAGCCCTGTTCCTCCTGAACTCGTTTGTTGTCCGGAGGTTTCGTTGTCCCAGAATGAATTCCCCACTGTGCCATCGTTATCTCCCACGAGTCCGCCTGAGAATGCATTACCGGTTACGTACCCCGTAGAATATGATCTATTTACCACTCCATAGTTCAATCCCACGAGACCGCCTACATAATCAGTTCCGTTCACAGCACCGGTCGCGTACGAATTATTCACCTCACCGTAGTTCTCTCCAACGAGTCCGCCTACAAGATGTTCTTCACCGCTCACATCTCCGGTAGCATACGAATTTTTCACCGTGCCATCTATCCCGTTCCCACCGACGAGTCCGCCAACAGAATCAGTTCCGTTCACATTACCGTTGAAGTAAGAGTTGTTGACTGTGTTATCGTTGTATCCTACGAGTCCTCCTACATATTGATATCCGCTTACGTTTCCCGTGG
>JAWOGF010000058.1:0-6471 GCA_046497075.1 Candidatus Saliniplasma sp. | reverse complement strand
TTTCTACATCATTCATATTCATCATGGGTGCTGTTGGGTTTTATACACTGGGTAGAGCTTTAGCGAGACCATCATTCCCGGCATTTGTTTCATCATTGACACCCAAAAGACACAGGGGAAAAGGTATGGGTGTCTATAATTTTGCTCAGAACTTAGCTTTTGCTAGTGGATCCTTTTTGAGCGGTGTTATAGCTGATATGGCAGGACTACGCATACCTTTCTTTGTGGCTTTATTTGTAGGTCTTCTAGGAGTTTTATTCATACACATTACAGTTGATGAACCTGATTTCATCGCAGAAAGAGATGTTCATTGATCAAACCTTGTCGCTCGCTCGTTTAGAATAGTACCTTATCTGATCATCTTCGAAATCTAAATATTCAAAAAATTCCATACCTTCAGGATTATCTGGTTCGATCAACGCGGCCCATATTTTGAACCCCTTCTTTTTGAAAACACTTTCTAATCTTCTAACTAGTTCAGTTCCGATACCTTGGCTTCTATACTCTTTATCCACTGCTAACCTGTTTATCCATCCCTTTCTACCATCGTCAGTACCAAATACTATCCCGACCAAGTTATTATCTTTAAAAGCACCGATCCAGTATTCAGGTTGTTCTTTAAGCTCTGTAGCAATATTTTCACGGGTATCTCTTCCTTCTGGTTTGTATGGAAGACCTGCCTCATCCCAAAGCTCTAAGATCCGTTCGTATTCTTTAATAGACGGAGTTCTGAATTCCATAATAGATTAAAATTACAGTAACATATTACTATTTTTTGATTGTAAAGGTTTTAATTCGACGATCTTAAATGTATAACATCACCGGAGATGACCTTAGATCCATCTTGCAAAACTAACCTTCCCTTTTCATCGATATCGTTAACTTTCCCAGTGATCATCCCTGATGCTGTTTCTACCCATACCTCTTTACCTATTGTCGATGAATACTGCCTGTATGAACCTAAGACGTCGATCGATCCGTCGTAGAAATATCTTATAATTGATTTCATGATTTTTTCAGATGAATATTTTTTACCTTTAATAGATTCGATACTAGTACTGTCCTCTATTGGATCCGAATCTATGTTCAAACCTATTCCCACGAGGGCTCTGCTTTTAAGAATTTCTATAAGTATGCCGCAGATCTTTTTATCATTTACCAGTACGTCATTAGGCCATTTCAAGGATGGATGAATATCACGGTCTTCTAATGCAAAAGCTATAGCAACGCCTGTTTTGATGGATAGAAGAGGATCATAGTCTGTACAGATAGTGAAATATAATCCACCTTTTGGTGAAAGCCAGTTCCTACCTTTTCTCCCTCTACCAGAAGTTTGTTCATTTGCTTGTACTATAAAGTCATCATTTTTACACTTCGCTAGTTTTTTAGCTACATCGTTGGTGGAAGTCGTACTTTCCAGTTTGTATATCTTTATTCAACCCACCTCACATAAAGGTCGGAGGGGTGCTTACAGTTAGATAAACAGCCTTTTCTTTTCCGATATTTTTGGCATAGTGTGAGATATCAGATTGGTGCCAGAGTGTATCTCCAACTTCCATCTTGTAGACTTCCTCACCGACAGTATACTCTATCTTACCTTTTATCATCAAATGTATCTCTTCACCATCGTGACAATATCGGTTGGATTCAGTATTAACATCCAACTCCGCGATTATAGCTTCCATCTCGTCTGACTTTTGTAGTAGACGGAATAGTTTACCATCTACCTCCTTTTTTTCCTTCTCCTCTCTATTCTTTACGAATTTACATTTCATATTATCACGCAAGCAAACCTATCAATATACCCGCTGCAGTTGCAGAACCGATGACCCCAGCTACGTTCGGTCCCATAGCATGCATTAATAGATGACTGCCAGAATTCTCTTTCTGACCTAACTTTTGAACCACCCTAGAAGCCATGGGTACCGCAGAGACTCCTGCTGCACCTATCATGGGATTGATCTTACCTTTTGAAAATTTATAGTATAACTGCCCGAACAAAGTACCTCCAGCTGTAGCTGTAGCGAACGCAAAAACCCCTAACAGCAATATTTTAAGAGTTTCGAGCTGTATGAAGGTGTTACCGGTCATCAGAAAACCGACACCAAGTCCCAGCATAATTGTAGATATATCCATCAATGCATTACCGCCTGTATCTGATAATCGGTCCATAACTCCCGAAACCTGGAATAGATTTCCAAGCATCAACATACCAATAAGGGGAAGTGCGTCGGGAACTATCAAACCGACGATGATCGTCACACCAATCGGGAATACTATCTTTTCGAGCTGACTGACATCTCTCATCTTGCCCATCTTGACCTTACGCTGTTTTTTAGTAGTTAGCGCTTTAATTATGGGAGGTTGGATTATTGGTACCAACGCCATGTAAGAATAAGCTGAAACGGTAACAGCCGCTATGATCTCGGGTCGTTCACCAACGAGTCTAGTAGCAGCATAAATGGCAGTGGGACCATCGGCTCCACCGATTATACCTATAGATGCGGCGGCATTTAGGTCAAAACCAAGAATTATAGCGAGGCCAAGTGCCAAGAATATACCTATTTGAGCAGCTGCACCAAGTAAGAATGTTTTAGGATTAGCTAGTAAAGGTGAAAAGTCTGTCATAGTTCCGATACCAAGGAATATTATCAGTGGGATTATTCCAGTGGCGATGAGCTCTTTATAGATCATATACAACAATCCGGGGCCGATCTCAGCTGAAGGCCCTGCTGTGATACCGGTCAATGGAAGGTTAGCAAGGATAACAGCGAATCCAATAGGACCCAGTAAAAGGGGTTCCATCTCTTTAGCTATACCTAAATATATTAATAAAAGCCCTACCCCGATCATAACGAGGCTCTGCCATGATAACGCCAACAAGCCGATCTCGAACATCTACTGACCCCCTCGTGAATGTATAGCGGCTACGATTGCTGCAACTTTTTCTTTCTCATCTTCATCCTCACTCACAAAAAATTTGTTTATTATATATCCAAAAAAATATGTACTGAGAGTGAGTATGCTCAGGGTTATGAATACAACGCCTAAACCTATAATTATTACTTCTATCGTATTCATGTTATCCTACCAACGTTGCGATAAGGTCGCCTTCTTTAACGTCTTCACCTTTCTTGACATGGAGGTCTTTAATAGTTCCATCTTTGGGAGCAGGGACGTCGTTCTCCATCTTCATAGCCTCTAAGATAGCTATTGGTTCACCTGCTTTTATTTTATCCCCGAGATTAACTTTCAATTCTATTATCGTACCGAGCATGGGTGCATTAATTTTCATTTCTTTGCCTGATGGTTCCTCATCTCTAGATTTATCCGTATCGGTTTTGGATATAGAAGACTGTTGTCTATCTGGGAAGAGTACTGAAATGTTGTATTCTTTACCATCGATGATTACCTTTTCTTTGCTTTTCATACTCACACTGTAGTCCTTCCCATCGACTCTAACTTTCCCTTCGTACGGATACTCTATACGTGGTACGACTTGCTTCTCTTCAGCTTTTTCTTCTCCAGGTTTTTCAAGTGGAAGTTCATCAGATGTGAATTCAGCTTCTACTTCACCCTTTAAGAATTTCAAACCAATATCGGGGTAGATCGTGTATGTAAGTACGTCTTCAGGCTTTCTTAAAAGTCCCATATCTTCTAGTTCGTCTTTCTTTTTCTTATATTCTGGTTCTAAAAGGCTTGCAGGCCTTTCATCGATAACCTCATCCTCCCAGTCAGGTCCGAGAATCTTTTCGTACATCTCTTCAGATATCTCACCAGGAGGTCTACCGTACATGCCTCTGAAGTACTCTTTAGTTGGATTAGTGATCCTTTCATATCTTCCGAATTTTACATTCATCACAGATTGAGTTCCTACTACTTGTGAAGTAGGGGTTACTAAAGTTGGATAACCAAACTCCCTCCTAACTTTTACTACTTCTTTCAATACTTCGTCATACTTATCAGCAGCACCCTGTTTTTCGAGCTGACTGACCAAGTTCGAAAGCATTCCACCGGGTATCTGATGCATGGTTACAGAAGGATCTAATCTTAAAGCTTGACTGCGGTGGAGATGTCTGTACTTATCCCATACCTCATTGAAGTATTCTCGGATGTCCATCAACAACTCCATATCATAACCGGTATCATATTCTGTACCTTTTAAAGCTGCAGTTACCGATTCCGTAGGAGGCTGACCGGTAGCACCGGTTAGAGAAGAAATCGACGTGTCTAATATATCCACACCGGCTTCACAGGCCTTCATATAAGCCATACCGGTCATACCAGAAGTGTTATGGCTGTGCAAGTCGATGGGTATCTTAATCCCGGCGTCTTTACATCCTTTAATTATATCATAAGCTCTAGTTGGGGATATCATACCTGCCATATCTTTTATACACAGAGAATCACAACCCATCTTTTCTAACTCTTTGAAATCTTCAACATAACGTTCTACAGTGTGAACTGGTGATATCGTGTAACACAAAGAGCCCTGTACGTGTCCCCCCACTTTCTTTGCTGTTTCGATAGGGACTTTCATGTTTCGTAGATCATTCAAAGCGTCAAAGATCCTGAAATTGTCACACCCGTTCTTGTAAGCTAGTTCTATAAATTTCTTTACAACATCGTCTGGGAAATTCCTGTATGCAACTATATTCATCGCTCTTTCCAGCATCTGTAAAGATGTGTTGGGTAGGTGTTCACTTAAAGTGTTGAGCCTTTCCCAAGGATCTTCATTTAGATATCTGATACATGCATCGAAAGTGGCTCCACCCCATACTTCCATTGAGTGGAAACCTACTTTATCCATCTTATCACATATAGGTACCATGTCTTCTGTTCTTAATCTAGTCGCTAAAACGGATTGATGCGCATCTCTTAACGTTTGGTCATGTAATTGAACCATTATTTACTTCCTCCTTCTGGATATATAACCATCCACGGGTATACTATCCTCATGGGGGGGTTAAAGAATTGTACTCTTATTAAATGTTTTTTATCTTTAACCAACTCATATATAGTTGGAATACGGGATCATTCTTTTTTGACGTTATCAGATATATTGGTTTCCAAGACTATCCTGTCTTTATTTATGTCATATTTCCAAACGTCACCTGTTTCACCCTTCACTTTCTTTCTTTTCAAAACACCTATACTTTCAAGTTCTTTCAAGTAATTTACAGCGGTAGCCGTGGATATGTGAACGTATGAAGAGAGATCACTTGCTTGTAGCCAACCTTTTTTGGAAATCTCTTTCAATACCTCTGGCACGTATTTTCTACCTAGGATCCGGGCATGACTATTGAACTCTTCTAGGTCCATGTTATCATGTCGTATAAAGTTTTAGAATAAATAAAGTTTATCCCTTATGTTAGAATACAATAAGATACATAGTTTTAATAAATTTAAAACTTGTTTTGTAGGAATCTTAATAGTCTATGCTTTCGAATAAAAGTTTCACTTTTACATACCCCCTCCACTCAAATTATAAGTACCTCTATTTCATAACCGGGATTGGATGATCCGTGAGTTATGGGACTTGATAGATGGTTTTGATGAAAGACCTGACGATTGGGGGAAACCGTACTTTAGTCAACAGAAATATTACAAGCCGAAGACGATAGAAATCGATAACTTTCAAGAGTTTGATCTCAAAGAAAAAGATCAGGTATTATGCTGTGTAGACGGAGGTAATAATAAGATATTCGAAACCCCCTCTGAGAGCATACATCTTCTACGGATATATTTCAATCTATTTAGGGGTAAGAAAAGGGTTGAAAATATCGAACCGTTGAGTCTGTACTTGAGTTGTGATCATCAGGAAGATGAGATTACTGTAAGATCCATCAAGGTCAACGATTCTATCCCCATCGGGTCCGATGAATATGTTGTAAAAAAGGAAGAACTGGAAAATGGTAGACCAGTTAATGCAGGCCATACTGTAAGAAAATACTTGGAATGGGAAACTATCAAGTATGTTTCTGAGAATTATCTAGAAGAAGGAGATATCATATTGAGAGATGGTGTCTTACAGACTGGAGTTGAAGGAGAAAGAGAGTACGCTGAGGAAGCTTATAACTCAGTTGAAGAGAATGGCGTTCATTTAGTGGGTCTTGCGAAAACCTGTACATTGAGGACGACCTGTGGTTTTCCACTGGTGGCAGCAATTCAAGAATTATCTACTGAAGTTTCTGAAGGTCCATGGTACTACCATCCAATAGCTGAAAACGAACATCCTGACCATAAAGGTGAGATGATGGTGGTTAAGTATCATAGAAATTCTAACTATGCTTTCAGAACAGAGTTTTACCGTGAGATAGACAATCCTGTAGAGGAAATACTTGAATATATGGCATTTCAAGCCCAGGATCCGATATTTTTGGGTTACCCATATGGTCTTGTAGATGCTGATAAAAGAGCTAGAGTCACGGACGAAGAGATCGAATATCTAAAAAGTGTAGGTTTCAATAG
>JAWOGF010000035.1:0-22893 GCA_046497075.1 Candidatus Saliniplasma sp. | reverse complement strand
GGCTACTGGGTCTACAACGATGCCGATTATAGTGTAAACTGGACCGTCGATTACTGAGAAAATATGGCGGCCCCCCACCTACATACTCAAAACCCCTTTCCGATTTTTCAATATCTCTTTTACAGTTCCTAATGATTATATCTCTTAAATTCCTCCAGGATGCAGACCAAATATGAGAGGGATAAATCCTGTTGATACTGCTGAAGAAAATGCAGAGAAAGGCCTATAGATACACTTGGATATCCATGAAAAAAGTGAAGAAGGTTACCAGTTATCGTGTTTTGGGGATGAATAAGATTACGGTTAATTCACTTTGTTATCCCCTAACCAGAGTTCACTGTCCGTGTGAAATGCAATGGATCTACACCTTTTTGATAGGTTCCTCTTGTATTATCTTGCCCATATCATCTAAAGATGCATCTAACATGATCTTGTCACCGATACTCTTTACATGTTCCATCGATATACCTAACTTTGTTTTTGACAGTAAAGATTTCTCAAGGTCTAAAGTTTCTAAGATGTCCTTGTTTACCTTGACCAACATGGAAAGGGTACCCAAAGATTTAGAATCGATCAATATATCATCGACCTTACCGACATCATTTCCTTGACTTCCGGAAACCTCCATACCGATAAAAGATGTAATAAATTCTTTATCTGAAACGTCCTCGAATTGGAGATATAAATCATCATATGTTTGTTTCAGGACGATGTTGTCAGTAAAGGCCTTTACATGTTCTACTCCGATACCCAATTTGAGTGAGGATAATAACGGTTTATCCTCCCCTAAATCGTCAATCACATCCTTGTTCATCTTGGTCACGATATCATCCATTTTAAAATCTCCATCATATGTCGAATCTACCAATTTACCCATGGATCGACCGTCATTACTCAATACCTCTTTACCTTTTACATCATTGAATGCTTCCATATCTATCCCTCTTTAAAAAACAAGTGAGTCAAGGTATATTAATGTTTTTTAAAATTCATTTCAAAATAACCGTTTATAGTTAAATACCTTGTTTTTACAGTATCATTCGAATTTTTCTGCATAGACGGTCCGGGAGTATACAAAAGATTTAACAATGTCATGTGTCATTACAAAGCCGTCATAAAGATATCACCTAATCACGATAATCACCCTCCCTCCCTTTTTTGTATAGCGATCTGAAAAAAACTATCATCACAGATAACAGGGACCATGCTGTAATCTTACCCCTTAGAACCCGAGCGGTGATAAAATAGTTGATAAACATTATAAAACATTACGAAGATAGAACGATGTGATAAGATGAAAAAAGCTATCGTGCTCATAGAAAACGGGTTCGAGGATACGGAACTCACCTACCCTTATTTTAGACTCCAAGAAGCTGGTTTAGAAGTAGACCTTGTAGGTGAGAAAGAGGAAAATACCTACGAGAGTAAGAATGGACAGCAATTAAAATCACATAAAGCAGCTAAAGACGTCGACATCTCTGAATACGATCTACTGGTCGTACCCGGTGGTAGAGCCCCAGACAGGATGAGAATCAAAGAGCCTTTTGTTGAACTAGCTCAGGCTGCCGTAGATAACGACCTCGTTATCGCTTCGATCTGTCATGGATTACAACTCCTGATAGAAACTGACTTACTAGAAGGTAAAAAAGCCACCTGCTATTACTCTGTTAGAACAGATATGGAGAACGCCGGTGCTGAATTCTTGGATGAAGAGGTCGTAGTCGATGGGAAACTGGTAACATCTAGACATCCTGGTGATCTACCCTCCTTCATGAAGGAAACTTTGAAACTCCTGTAAACCATCCTTTCTTCTTTTTTTGTTTATTACTTGATTAATACTCATACTCTATATTTTCCTAGCAACTACACCCATCGCCTCAGCTCCCGACTCAATAGGTTTGCCTGTCAAGTCCCCGTAGAACTCTTCGACCTCGAAACCGTGTTTTTTGAGTGATCCCGATATCTGGGATGGTGTAAAGAATCGATGCCATATACGGTAAACAGACGTATCTCCATTTTCATCTATGATCACATACTGGTCCAATTTCACCTGTTCATCCTGATAATAGTAGCGGTTGAACAATTCCATATAACTATGAGAACACCAAAAACCTCCATCTTTTTTGACCGTCCATCGTGTAGTTTCTTCATCTGCTTCAGGATGTGATGGTGTGAGAACGTCGAACACGAAATAACCGTCTTCTTTGAGCAGTGAATTTATACGTTCCAATAATCGATTTTGGTCTTCTTCGGATAACACACCGAAGTCATAGTAAATTATCAAAGCGGTATCATACTTTCCAGGGATTTCGACATCTAAATAATTCCCATGTATGAAATCTATATCAGGATCGCGGTGCTCTTCCGCATATTCGATAGATCTTTTGGAGAAGTCAACACCTGTAACGTCAAGACCGTAACGACTCAGTTCACTGCAGTAAAGCCCAGGGCCACAGCCTAAATCGATAACCTTTGAGCCCTCACTTAATCCGCATCTAGACACAATCCATTCACATGACTTCTTGATGGTTTCGTTCTTACGACTAGCCATATCACGTTCGGGATTGAGATGTGCTCGAAGGAGGTACTCAGAGATGTGTTCATCGGTCCATATCTCACCGTCCCCAGGCTCGAATAAAGGAGGTTTTCTGGCAAGTTCTTTTAACTTGTTACAATCCAACTCCCTTTGGTTCAATATATTTACCACGATCTCACCCTTTTTAACAATAATATATTATGGTTGTTACTGATATATAATATAATTGAATATGTCAAATTAGCAAACGGGTAGCACCATTACTAAATATAACCCTTTAATAATCCAAATTCATGACAGACGATAATCGATCTCGAGATATATTCATCAAAGAACTACCTGAATTATCCACTGAACCTGCGGCTTTAGGTCTTTTCGGATTGGCCGTGGCCGCTCTACTTCTCGCTGTAACAGACCTCGGTATGGCTTCCGGTTCAAACAACGCGCTGATGATACCATGGGTCCTATTCTTCGGAGCAACCGCACAGTTCATCGCGGGGATCATGGAGTTCAAACGGAACAACATATTTGGAGCAACTGTTTTCACATTCTTCTCCATGGCCATGTATTCCATCGCTTTAACGGCCTACATCAATGCATTCACCGATGTGTCCGTAGATACGAATCACTATGTAGCCGGGCTCGTAGCAGTGCTGGTGTTCTTGTTCATAGTCACCGTTGCCTCAACGATGACTAACAAAGTGCTTTTCTCTATCGTGTTCGCAGTAGATATAGCGATCCCCCTTTTGATAGCCCACTACCTGTGGGATGTTTCCACAGTATATGCGGGGATATTCTTACTCATAACTTCAGCACTTTCATTCTATGCCGCTGGAGCGGTACTGTTGAACAGTATGGCTAAAAAAGAGGTTTTACCTCTAGGTAGCCCTATATGGCAGCCTTAAGTTGGAAGATATCGTCGAAACTCATCAGAGAAATCACTTGACTAAGAGCAAAGGGATTCAATCTTCATCCTTGTAGTATTTCCCTTTGTGAACATCCTCGGCAACGAAAGTATCAGCCAACATATCTCCAGTACGTTTAGAGAAGAACATAACGAGGAGCAACTCTAATAAACCAAAAGGTATGCCGATGATAGGGGGCCGTAGCAGATATTTGGTAGAATTTCTTATAAAAGAATCTTTCAAAGTCAAACTATCCCCTTTAGAGTCGACAACAGATAACTTCATCAACCTTTTACCTGGTGTCGCACCCCATATGTATTTTGATTCAAATAGGACAAAGTAGAATATAAAATATAAGCTGTATGAGATATGGACAAGGATACTCATCCTAGAAGCGAATAGAGCTAGGAAAGGTATATTCTCATATATCTGTGTCCTGTTCCAGAAGATTCCGAATGATGATTCTAGTGAGATAAAGCCCGTGATAGCTAGGAGTACAAGGATCAATAATGCAGAGAACATTAGGATGGTATAATCGATGAAGAAAGCTAATAGACGTGAAAAGAACCCTGCATTTATTATAGATGCTCCATTATCTTTCACATCCTTAGACAGTAATTTTTCTTCCATCTCTTGTAAGTCTACCATTCTCGCACCAATCGACGTTGAATAAAAAACCCCCGTTAAAAAGTTTACTAATACCTCAACTGATATGACTGCAAAAAGTATTTAATGATATGGCCGCCATTATATAAATTATGCATCCCGCTATCCATGTAGGCCTATCGATTATCATCGGTTTAGGGATGGGGTTTCACTTTAAAAGAAAGTACGTTGTAATAATATTGGGGGCTTTGGGAGTCAACGGACTGCTCGACTTGGATTACATCTTTAAAGGCTACGGATTAATGGAACTCAGATATTTTCATACGGGGATAGGGATGCTGTACCTACCTATATTGATCCTTATAGGAGTCCATATTTATGAGCGTAACAGAGATACGAGTATAATCACTAGGATGTCGATATTTGTTCTTATAGTGGCCCTTGGTCACCTTGTACTCGACACGTTCAGCGGTGATACACCGGTTATGCTTTACTATCCCTTGTCTATACAGGAATACACCTTCGATCCGAGGTTGCTCCCCATAGCATTGATCTTTTTCATAGGTATAACAGCCGCGTCAAACGTGCTCGAAACGTATCTGTATAACAACAACGAAGGTATAGAATCACTACCTGAGAAGGAACCCGGTAAAGATCTTATACACAGCTATCGGAAAAGGATGACGCACATAAAGGAAACTATCGATGAAACAAACTAAAAAACATTTCAAAACCTTTATTTACGAACTCCGCAATCCCATTAGAGAGGTGTAAAAAATGACATATCTATTTTCAGTCGATATAGAAGGGATCTCGGGAGTGGTTTCAGCAAAACAGGGCTCTATGGATTCAAAGGAATATGATAGAGCTAGGGATCTTATGACTAAGGAGGCAAATGAAGCTGCCCTAGGAGCTTTTGATGCAGGCGAAGAAAAAGTTTATCTAACCGACGGACACGGTAAGATGAGAAACATAGTTTTAGAAGACCTAGATGAAAGGGTAGAATTGTTCAGTGGAAGACCAAAGATTTTGTCACAGATGGAAGGGTTGACAGAAGAAGATATCGAGGGGGTTGGATATGTTGGATATCACAGTTCAGCACATTCGAGAGGTACTCTATCTCATACCTATTACGGTTCAGTAGTAGATGACCTTAAGATCGGAGGAAAAAGTGTCAGTGAGTTCGCCATGAACTCATACCTAGCTGCCAAGTATGATGTGCCCGTGTTTTTCTTGGCTGGCGACACTGAGATCATCAGAGAAGCAAAGGAACTGTATCCTAGAATACCTCATGTCGTGACCAAAACTCCGACAGGGAGGTACAGCGCTAAGTGTAGGCATCCAGAAGTTGTTAGAAAGGAGATCAGAGAGACCGTTAAACATGCGGTCAAAAAGAAGAAAGGCAAAATAATAGAACCGGAACACTCTACATTCCATGTGAGGTTCAAAGACGCCGGAAAACTGGATAACTGTGAACTCCTACCATCCATAGAAAGGGTGGGACCAAAAGAATTTGTAGTAGATACCGGCGACATAGAGACTAATTACAAGATATTCCGAGCCTGCACGATGCTAGCTAATGTAGATTCACAGTAGAAGATAAACTTTGAGATATATAACTATCCACACCGATCCGCTTTTTGTGGTCAAAAAATACCACATAAGATGATGATAATATACACATATAAGGAAGGAATGAAATGGTCTAAGATGGAAAAAGATGAGGGAGCATTTTAGCCATTATAGTCAAGGACACGACTTTTCTTTGGTTCTTTAGTGTCCTTGAATAGTTGTGGATGACTCACTGAAACTGCGTTCCACTTACTCGCAAGACACTTGTCTTGCTCACGCAATGCAATTCCAAATTAGTTGCGTCTCCCACCATAATTCGGATATCGCCCAAAATGTGGTGGATATGCTTTTCAAGTAGAGGGGGATCGAACAGCTATCTTTCACCTGTCTATTGTAACAGATGTAGATAAGATAACTAAAAGAAAGTTTTATAGAGTAAAAGGTAAATTAACAAAGTGGTGTATGTAAATGCCAATAGATACTGATAGATGTCATTTTTGTCGGAACTGGACCGATGAGTATAAGAGAGTAGGTGATAAGGCGATCTGCGAAAAATGCATGAAAAAACTGGCACGGTTTATAAAAGAAGAACTCGAACTATAGCTCGATCTCTATCCCATATATATCCTCAGGATTTTCCTTGTGGATCTTCCAGACGTCCTCCTCAGTAAATACTCCTTCGTCTAAAAGTTTCCTGGTTTTTTTCGGAACGTTCTTGATACCCAAGACAGCGCCCGGTCTATCGGGGTCGTCCAAAAAATCCGTCTCCATAACGAATCTATTACCTTTTTCAGCAGCGGTTCTCAAATTTTTCTCGCTTGCAAGGACCGATGGGTACAGTCCCTTGTTTTCCTCGTATTTTATCAAAGGTGGGCTGTAATGCTTAACGACCTTCTCTCTGTCCAAACCCACTTCGTCAGCCATCCCACCGAATTCTTCACAATTCTCCGGGTCGGTACTCTCAGTATGTAAAACTACTGGACACTCTAAATCCACAGCCAATTCCATCCCATATCTCATTATATCATTAGATGCCTTCAAGATACCCTCCTCCACATCAAAATGAGGTCTACCTATCTCCCCGAGAGCTATAGCTTCACCTTCTCGAACGTATTCAGCGGCAAGTTCCATCCCTTCTATAAGGATATCTTTACCTTTCTCCAAACCTACTTTCTTTTCAAGATTTACCAGATCGACGGGATAAGGACCAAGAGTCACGTAAACTTCAACGTCAGTATCATGTCTTGCTTCTTCAGCCAAACGGACCGTACGCTCATAGATAGGTTCGTATCCTTTCTCGTCCCACTCTCTGAGGTCATGATAAGGGAGGTGAGAGAGAACTAGATGTGTTCCTCCAGCCCTCTTAAATCTCTTTACCGACTCCACATTATCCCCACGTTCCTGGAGATGGATGTGGTTGTCGAATATGGGTATCTGACTAATGGATCAATCCCGCACCTTTCAACTCGTCTTTGATATGATCTACCGCTTCTTCTAGGTCCTGTATCTCTTTAGCTCCAGTACAAACCATGTTGCCTGAACCAAAAAGTAATAGAACGACGTCCGAGTCTCTCAATCTGTAGACCAGACCAGGGAACTGTTCTGGTTCGTACTCTACTCTTTCCAAACCAAGTGTGATAGCGACTGAATTAAGATTCAGATCCGCCCCCAATCCGTATGACGCGACTATATTCTGGACTGTTACGTCGATATCCTCAGCTGTCTCTATACCTTTTTCATTGAGTAACTTCTTGACTTTGTTGACACTCGTCCTTGCTTCTTCGACCGTTTTCCCTCCGGTACACACCACTTTACCGCTGGTAAAAAGGAGGATCGCAGTTTTGGGATCACTCACCCTGTAAACAAGACCCGGGAACTTCTCGGGGTCATACTCTGATCCATCTAGTACTCTTGACGCTTCTTCTAGGTCCAAATTCCGTTCCATAGAAGATGAGGCTACTACGTTTTCTATCTTTAGTCCTTCCATAATTATCACTTCTTATTAAATCCGTTTAAATACCGAAGCTATATAAGGTTTATAAAGTCTTCGAAAGAACCTCGGATGAGTTTAAGAGGGATAAAAATAAAAAGAGGACGGTTTTACATTCTCCGAAGAGAGTATGGAAGTAGCAGTGATTGGCGGGGGACCCGCCGGATTGAGAGTCGCGAAAGAAACCGCCGAAGCTGGATTCGATACGATAGTATTAGAAAAGGATCGAAAGATAGGGAGACCTGTCCAATGTGCTGGTTTGGTCAGCCCGAGGGTGATATCCATGACCGGTACTGAAAGTGTGGTCAAGGAAGGATACAAGGCCCAGATCCATCCACCTAAAGGAGAGCCTTTGGTTCTAGAAAGTGAAGAACCGAGAGCGTATATTATAGACCGAGGTGATTTCGACCGGAGGATGGCCATGAAGGCGGTGGCCTGCGGTGCAAGACTAGAGTTGGGTGCTGATGTCATTGATACAACATCATATAATGGCAAAAGGGAGATCACTTATAGGAAGGGCGGACGCAAGAATAAGATCGATGTTGATCTAGTTATAGGAGCTGACGGCCCTACATCCTTAATCCGAAGAAAAGCTGGGTTCCCTGGACCCGAGGAGATGTTGGTGGGTGTTCAATCCATAATCGCCAAGGAAGCTAAAGATATACACATATTCCTCGGTAAAGACATCTCGCCGGATTTCTTTGGTTGGGAACTTCCACACCCCTCGGGTACATTAGTAGGCGTAGCCAGTAATGATGGTGATGCCTACGGCCATCTTAAAAGATTGATCGATAAACGAAAATTTGGAGATAAAATCATTGGATATTCAGCAGGTACCATTCCCTTGGGGCGGGTCGAGAACAGTGTGAAAGATGGGGTTATGTTGGTAGGTGATGCTGCATGTCAGGTAAAGCCCCTCTCTGGAGGGGGACTATTTCCTGGACTCCGTTCAGCGGACATCTGCTCAGAAATCGCTATCGATTCCCTCGAGAACCGCGACACATCTGAAGAAAACCTCCAAGAGTATCACAAAAGATGGCAGAAAGACATAGGGACAGAGATATCCAAAGGGATGTGGATGAGGAAGATATTCAAAGATATCTCCGACGAAGAATTGAGCAAGATGATACATTCATTAAAAGATGAAAAGGTCAAAAGGGTCGTTGAAAGTGTCGGCGATATAGATTATCCGTCAACGCTTGCGAAGCCTGTGCTTAAGGCGTCTCCTAAACTGATTAAATTTGCCGGACCAATGATCAAGAATATCTTCCAGCCATGGGAATGAATTGTACTCCTCCTGCATGTAAAGCATGACTGCAAATATCCCGAAGAAAGCCGCCAAACCCCCCAAAACGTACTGCGGCCACCTAGGGATCTGCGTTTTTACGGTGAAACTTGTATCAGGTAATATCCCATTCACTCCCAACTGTGTGATATTGATACTCCCCGCATAATAAGGTTCATCGGAGTTCCCAGGTCTTTTGGTAGCATTATCCCACTCAGAGTCTGTAAAGTGGCCTTTAGATTTCATAACACTCTCGTTGCCTTCCTCAGAATACTCGAAGTCCAACTGAAAGCGGACAAAATAAACACCTTTTTCGGTATTTTCGGTGGTCTTTAAGGTGAAGCGCTGGGGGGTGACTCTCTCAGGGGATATAACATCTCTGCCAAGTGACCTTGAGGTATCTCCTGTGATCTGAAAGACAGGAGGATCATCTATCTCCGAGATGTTCTTCTGTTCGTCGAGATCGCCAAAACCGTATATCTCGGCGGTCAAAACCATATTTTCCATCTCGAATTCGTATGGATTAGTCAGATTGAACTCTAAATTTCCTTGATTTCCAGGTTTGATGATAGGTGTTGAAAAATCATGGAGTATCTTATTTGCCAAACCCGGGTCCGAAACCTCCGTGACCTGGGCTGAAGCGGCCCCTAAAAAGAACGTGGGGAACACCAGGATAACTACTGAAAACAACACCAGCGGTCTGTAATCCATCACAACATCTAATTTCATAAAGGTATAAAATACTTATGCGATTAGATATAAAGGTTTACCTATGCCTTCGAAAAAAGGGCCGGTAGTTAGAATCAAAAAAGAGGAAGGGCAGGAAGTCCTCAAGAAACTCAAGAAAGAAGACCGTTTGGATGGGGAGAGAATGATCGAGCAGGTAGGGGGAGAACTGGTCATACCTGTGAAGGAAGGAAGTAAGGAAGAAGTCTTAGAGAAGCGGGAAAACAGACTCACCCCCTTTCAGAAGATTAAAAGTAAAGTTGACATTCAAGATGCCTTGAAGGAAAAACTACCCAGCAGATGGGAGATGATTGGTGACGTTTTACTGATCAAACTACCGGAAGAGTTGGAAGGATACAGCGAACACATCGGTAAGATCTACGCCGAAGTCTTGGATATGAAGACCGTTCTGATCCAGGGGGATATAGCGGGTAAAAAGAGAGAACCAGAGGTCAAAAAGATATATGGAGATGAAACGGAAACAATTCATCTCGAGAACGGTGTAAGGTTCAAACTCGATCTTTCCGAGGTGATGTTCTCAAGCGGTAATATTGACGAACGTGTGAGGATGGCGGGGGTCCCGGGAAGGGGAGAAACGATCGTTGATATGTTTAGCGGGATCGGGTATTTTTCACTGCCCATGGCAGTACACTCAAAACCTGATATGATCTATTCACTGGAGATCAACGATGTAGCGTACAGATATCTTAAGGAGAACATCAAATTGAACGATGTGCAGGAAATCGTAGAGCCCTGGATGGGAGACAATAGAAACTTTCCTAAAAAAGATATCGCGGACCGAGTCTTGATGGGGTACCTGCATGAAACCTGGAAGTTCTTACCAAAAGCCATCGAACTGCTGAATGGGGAAGGATTGATACACTATCACACTAGAGTGGCTGATAAAGAGTTCCCTGACCGATTATATACAGAACTTAACGAGAATATTTCTAGTAGTTTTGAGGTGACTGACGTCCGAAAGATAAAATCCTACGCGCCTCATGTCTTTCACGTTGTCGCCGACGTGAAAGTATTTTAAACCCCATGTAGTGTGTATATCTATTTTTGATTTCATCTGTAGTGGCCTCATCTGATTCAGTAATTCTCTGGATATACATAATTACTGACCCCTGGCCATCTATAAGTTTACTCGGAACGGGCTATCAGCAATATTATTCTTTACTAGGATAGGCGCAAATGTAGACAAGATTTATATCCTTAAAAAACGTATCATATCTTAGAGAGATATTCTCCCTAGTGGGTGGCTAATAATGAACTGCGAACTATGTGGAAAAAAAGTTGGGAAGCCTAAGAAAGTGAAAGTGGAGGGTTCTACCCTTCAAGTGTGTGAGCAATGTGCGAGATATGGTAAGGAGGTTTTAGAAAAGGATGATAGTGATGCTAAAGATATAATGAGTAGAGTCAATAAAAGTAGATCTCGTAGTCGAAGTTCTAGTGGATTTGATAGCGATAGAAAAACATTAGTCATGGATTACCCGGATAAGATACGCGAAGCTAGGCTAGGGGAAGAATTGACTCAAGAAGAACTTGCAAAGAAGTTAAACGAGAAGAAATCGGTTGTGGCAAAGTTAGAAAAGGAGGACATGCGGCCCAGCGATTCTCTGAGGAAAAAACTGGAGAAAACCTTGAACATCACACTCCTAGAAGAGATAGAACAAGTATCTCCAACCACCGAACACACTGAATCCGGTCTTACAATAGGAGATCTGATAAAAGAAGAATAGAGTGGTAAATCAACTATAATGGTTTCGATTTCGCATCTTATCGAAGTGATTTAGCGGTTTCTCTGACGTTTTCGATAGAGAGCTTATAATACACATTCTTATTGACCCCTACTAGTCCTCGATTGACCAAGCTACTAAGACTATTTTTTGCAACTTTCTGGTTGAGATTAAAATAGTGTGCAATATCAGGCAGGCTCATCTCTTTGGAATGAAAGAGCAGTTCGAGTATTTTCTTTAGTAGTTCTGGAATGTCTAATGTTGCCAATATCCTATCGAGGTGCATATAGTCGATAGGGTCTCTATCAGCTTCCTTAGGTAAAGACACATGGTTGAGAGGGTGTGGTATTTGCCCGTCTCCTACAGCATCTATCAGATAAGAGTACCTTTTATCTTTAGTATATACGCATAACCGTAATTCCAGTGGTATAACACCGTCCTTGAAGTCACTCCATATATCTTTCAGATGTTTTAACTCGGGTACGTATTGTGCTGGCACGTCTTGAGAATGATGATACTGAGATTTAGTTTTGATCGAGATAGGTACGAAAAAGTTAGTCAGGTAAGCCCGGACCATCACTTTCTCGGCATTTACTTTTGAGGCGTTCGTCCACCTTCCAAAAGAATAGGGATCATAGTTGAAGGTTTTACAAAGACCTTTACCATCCTTCTCCATCAATTCTTTAGTGGGTTTAGAGAAGTGCCAATCCCCATCTAAGTCGGGATTTATGAACTTGAGTTTGATCTTATTTAGTTCATCTAACTTGTATATCGCTTCACTCAAGGATGTGTACTCCTTCCCATTCACGAAATAATCGATTTTACATAGATACTCTTTATCTTTATTCTTCCAATTGAACAGCCTTTTTTGGAGCTGCTTTTTAGAATATTTATCCACCTCTTCATTAGGTGCAAATTCTAATAATTTCTTGAACCTCTCCATCGCCGTGCTCATCTTAACACGTTAATTAGACTCTTAAACAAATAATTTTCTGTTACCCCTCTCTAATCGAAAAAGATTTAACGGTCAACCGTCTGAAACCTACGATGGCACGGAAATTGATAATGGGTGTCGGGAACGATATTCGCGGCGACGACGCGGTCGGGGAGTTGGTGGTTAGAGAATTTGAAGAACCTGGGTGGGAGACTATAGACTGCGGCTCAGTGCCTGAAAATCATATCATCATGGTCGAGGAAGGCAATTATGATCTTGTTTTGATAATCGATGCAGCCTCGATGGGACTCGAACCAGGTGAGATCAGGATAGTTCCACGTGAAAAACTTGGAGTTTTCACTATGAGCACTCACGCTTTACCGCTGTCACTGGTCATGGATTATCTAGAAGATAAAGTCGGAGAGGTCGTTTTGATCGGTATCCAACCTAAGGATATGTCTCTGAAAGAAGGGATAACTCCTGAAGTAGAAAAAGCTAAGGATAGGTTATTGGAAATATTGAGGACCGAGTCTTGGAAGGATCTACCTCTTTTAGATTGATCAAGATCACGGGTTTAATACAAGGTCTTCATCGTGTTTGTCGGTACCCGCTATCAAGAACTCCTCTGTCAATTCGAAACAGCTTTTTGGACAGATATCTACACACTGCCCACAAAATGTACAGCGGGCAACGTAATGCTTGACCTTCTTTTCGTCGGGTTTGAATACTAGAGCCTCCGAGGGACAGACTTTCAAACAGAGTTGACATCCTATACAGGAATCGACGTCGTAGGTCAACTTACCTCTAAAGTTATCGGGGATATCGACCGGCGGATTGATCTCCAATTTGCCGTCCTCGATGAGTTTAGCCGCACCGTGCATATTCTTCGGCGTATATTTCACCGGGAACGGGTTGGTCGCTTTCTTAGTGACGAGCTGTTTTATCAGGGTAAATATTGTAGATGTTGGCATATCTTAATCACCTCTTAACCTCTTAAAATACCACTCCTTCCATGATTACCAAGAGAGTTCCTAGAAGTCCTATCAGAGTCATGGGTACCCAGTAGAAGTAACTAGCCTTATCTATCTGGAATCTCGCAACTGCAACTCTGACAACGGAGACCGCTGTGAAGATTATGACGAGTAGTTTCAACAGGAAGAATGCCATATCGGCGATAAAATCTCCTATCACGTAACCGAATATCTCTGGTCCACCGATTGTGACCCAATTCGTAAGGTTATGGGGGAAGAACAATGCTATCATCAATGTACCGACTACAACCATCTTGACAGCTTCTGCGAGGTAAAACAAACCCAGATTTCTACCGGAATACTCTACGAATAGACCTTCCGCTAGCTCTGTTTCAGCTTCAGCCTGGTCGAAAGGTACCCGAGAAAGTTCACCAGGGAGTACGGTAAAAAGTGATACAGCAACCAATACAAAACCAAAGGCACCCATGGGTCCGACCAACCACCAAACGGGAGTACTAGATATGGTGGCCAAGGAAAACGTTTCGAACTTCCATGCTACCGTAACCGCTGCGATGGCTAGGGGGAATTCGTAGCTCATCATCAATACCAATTCACGCTGGGCACCGACCGTTGCATACGGTGAACCGGATGCTAAACCTCCGAGAGCCATGGCGACTGCGGGAATAGCAAGCAGATAAAGTATCAAAATCAGGTCGCCGTAACCTTCCATTACAGGTCCGAAGGGCCCCAAAGGAAGATATACAAGAGCTATCAAGGGTGCGATCAAAGCCACCACAGGCGCAGCGTTGAAAAGCCATGGTACCGCTCCATCCGGAACGATAGTTTCCTTCATGAATAATTTTCTTATATCTCGGAAAGGCTGCCTCCATGGCGGTCCGATCCTCGACTGCATCATGGCGGTGATCTTGCGGTCGAAACCTTTGTAGAGCAGTCCGAGGAATAAACCGATGAAGGGTATCACCATGACGTAAAACAGTGATATTATCAGATCTTCATTTATCAATTCTTCATAATTCATAGATCATCACCCAACATATCTTTGGTTTTTCTAACACTCATCTCTTGTAGTTCCTCATGGGAGTATGAATTTTGTTCTCCAGTATTGATCTCTACGATCTCTGCTCTATCCATACATCCTATACATGGGTCTATGCATGCCGCGATGATCGGAATATCAGCTATCTGTTCGCCCATGAACATCGGTGCGTACGTAGCTAGGTTGTTATAAGTGGAAGCTCGGACTTTCCAGTTATCCACTACTTCAACATCTTCCTTTAATCTTACATAATGGAATGCTTCACCTCGTGGAGCTTCAATACGTCCGATACCTTCACCATCGGCCTTTTTCAACTTGTTCAAGAGTGCTGCTTTATTGGATTCGCTATCTATCTCCTCATCAGGCATTTGCTCCACACATTGCCGTATCAACCCTATGGCCTGAAAGACCTCCTTCAACCTAACTAGAGTTTTAGAAAACACGTCCCCTTTGTTTTCATACCCGTATCTCGAAGGTATCACATAATCTATATCAAGGTCTCCATACGCGGCATAGGGCTGGTCTACACGAACATCTTTCTTGACTCCAGATGCACGTACGGTAGGCCCTACACCACATAATTCAAGGGCTTTCTTCTCAGTCAATATACCAATATCTTTCGTTCTTAACCTTATACTGGGATCGCCTAAAAATATCTCTTCAAGTTTTCCATAGAGTTTTTCATAATACTGTAAAGTCTCTTCGATCTTAGGATACATATCTTCAGTGATATCTCTACGGACACCACCTACGGTCCACATAGAATAATTCACTCTATTTCCGGATATGTATTCAAGAAGATCCATGACTTTTTCCCTTATCTTCCATGTGAAATGAAGATGAGTGTCAAAACCTATTTCGTGGGCTGCTACACCGGCCCAGAGAACGTGGGAATGGATCCTTTCAAGTTCCATCATTATGGTCCTTATATACCGGGCACGATTGGTCGGTTCGATGCCTGCAGCGTGTTCCACCGCAGATGTATACATATGTTGATGAACAATCGAACATATACCACATATACGCTCTGAGAGAGGTATGACTTTCAGTGGATTTCGGTGCATCCCCATGAATTCGATCCCTCGGTGATTCATACCAGGATGCGGGTCAGCATCTACGATAGTTTCACCATCCAATCTGAACTGAATCATGAATGGTTCTTTCAATGCTGGATGTATTGGACCTATCGGGACTTCATAAGTATTATCTTCTTCACTCATCTTCTTCACCTCCTTTCTTAGGATTCTTTGATGTTGGAGGTTCAGTTGCTTCCCCCTCATCATGTACATATCTCGACTGCCCCTCCACTCCTTTATCATCCCATCTCCATGGATGTTTATCCTCAGGGAATACCTCATCCAGCCAAAGTCTTCTTGAATCGGGTATGTCCACAACTTCGACACCTAAAAATTCCTGTTTTTCTCTCTCTGTTGTTATCGCACCCGGGATTAAATCTGTGATGGTAGGTATTGTCGGGTCATCTTTAGGAAGATGTACTTTAAGATTGACACTTACTTCATCTCCAGGATATCCATAATTTACGGCGAAATGGTATATCAGTTCTATGATTTCACCTCTGTCCGAACCAGACGTAACGGATAGGTGCGGGATCTGTAATTTTGAGATAGACTTAACGGCATCTCTAAAATCTTCTCTTTTGACCCTCAACCATATAAGTTTCATGGGTGTGTTATTAAGGCCTTTCTTTATCTCCTCAGTATCTATCATTTCGACCCCATCCCCTATTTCTTCCTCTAAGTACTCTTTCATCTCTTCTAATTCAAGAGGAAGTTCTATCTCTTTCATTTATCATCACCTCTGAGTTTTTCTAAATATAACCATGCCTCTTTGACCCCGTTTATGATGTTCTCAGGACGTACGGGACATCCGTTCACATAGATAATGTGAGCCTCATCTGGAAGCAGCTCATCCAACGGCCCTTCGATCGCATAACTGTCATAAAAGACACCTGTAGTACTGCCGCAGTTCCCTACTACCATGACAACCTTTGGGTCCGGCGTCTGTTCATAAACCCTAAGGACTCTTTCCTTTAGCTTTTTGGTCACTGGACCTGTGAAGAGTAATACGTCGGCATGTCTTGGAGAACCTACCAGTTTGATACCGAATCGTTCGGCATCGTATCTCGGAGTGATAGCCGCAACTATCTCTATGTCGCATCCGTTACACGAACCGCTGTTCAAGTGGAAGACCCAAAGCGCCTTATCGAATGTCTTTGATAACTTCATTTTATAACACCTAACTACATTATATATAGGAACACCAGCACTACGGCCAGTGTTACCACGAACCAATAAACGTAATCATTCACTATACCTGTATGTCCTTTTACTAGGGGATCCAGATACTTTCTTAATGCTCTGGTAAAACCCCAGTAAACGTTGTCCCCGCCGACATGTAATTCTTTGAGATCAGTCGGTGGTCTGTTACCAGATATGAAAGGATCGCCTTTGTATTTTGTACGTTTGTAATCCGGATTCCCCATCAAATAGAACATGTAGGCGATCAACGAGATCAATAGAGCTACTAGGATGAATAGTATAGGGCTCCACGCATCTCTTAAAACTATGTCGATCATGCACCCACCCCCAGTGCCTCGATAGCAGGGACGACTATCTCTGCCACTATATAGTTCGGGAACAGGCTGAAGATAGCTACAACAATCGTTAATATCCCCATGGCTAAAATCATACTGCGTGGTATCTTCTTACCTATTCCTTGATCGGGTCCCAAAAAGGCGTTGAAGAATATCTTACCTATCAAAGCTAATGTTACGATGCTAACCACTAAAGCGATGATAGCAAGTATGGGGTTGTATAGGTACACCGATTCATATATCAATAGTTTTGAACTGAATCCAGATAGAGGCGGTATCCCAGCTATAGATAATCCACCGATTATGAAGAAGAATGTAGTGTAAGGCATGTGATGAGCCAGCCCTCCGAGTTTATTCAGATCTCTGGTATCGGCTGCATAGATTATACCCCCTGCTGAAAGGAATAATAATGCTTTGTAGACCCCGTCATTTATCATATGGAATAATCCACCTTCCATGGCCATGACTCCAAAACTATCGTAATCACCTGTATCTAGGGTAGCAAAGCCAACACCGACAGCCATCATCATGTAACCTATCTGAGAAACTGATAGATAAGCGATTAGTCTTTTGAGATCGTTCTGTTTGAGAGCCATACTTACTCCGATGAACATTGAAAGAACACCTAATATTATCAGGATGGTGCCCAGGGCTTGAGGTTCTACAGCGCCTCTAAAAACAAAGAAAAGCAATCTGAACAATACAAAGAGTGATCCGAGTGATGTTATAGCGATGAACGGAGTGATAGGTTCAGGTGCTTCGGAATAAGCGTCAGGCGCCCACATGTGCATGGGTACACTACTAGCCTTCATAGCTAAGATCACTATAACCATACCGATTCCGAGTATATCGATGAAACTACCTGTCATTGAATCCCTTATCAAGAAGAAATTCAACACACCGTATTCTCCATAGAAGAAACCTATAGAGAAAAGGAGCAATAGACCAGCGATCACGCTGATTATCATGTATTTTAAGGCGGCTTCTATGCTTTCACCTCTTTCGTTATGATAAGCTATGAGGCCGCAGGATGCTATAGATGTAACCTCGAACCATACGAAAAGGTTGAAAAGATCAGAGGTTAGAACCATACCCATTACACCAGCTAGGGTCAGTAGGAAAAGGGTATAAAATTTCCCCAACCCTTTAGATTCCTCCATATGCCCGAATGAATAGATACCAGCTCCTAGCGCAGTTATTATGATCGTTAAGGTTGCAAGGACAGAGAATCCATCAGATAGGAAAGTAATCCTGAAGAATGACCCCGCTGTGGGATATTCGGCTCCAAATACGTATATCCAGCTGCCCATGGTGTAAACCTCATAGGCCATCAAAGACACGAACAATGTAGTTAAAAGAAGTCCGATTATGAATACTGCATTCCTTAACTCCTTAGAGACCTTATTGGCCAATGGCGTCAAGAAAGCGAATAAAAGAGGTATAGCCAGGACAAAGACCGGTGATTGTGTAAGCAGGTCTACGCTCATTCTCTACACCTCCTGACTTCGTCGGAATTTATGGTACCATAGTGTTTTTTAAGCATTATGACAAATGAGAGCATGAGTGCCGTGGTGGCTACACCTATAACGATACTGGTCAATGTGAGTGCATGTGGAGTCGGTAATACCATATCGGATTCGGGAGCGCTTGTCCATATCGGAGCGACGTATCCTTCTCGGTAAGCTAAAGAAACTAAGAAGAGGTTAGCTCCGTTCTGTATTAGAGTGATCCCCATGATTATCTTGATCAGATTCTTTTTGAAGAGTACAACATAAAGTCCCATGATGACAAGTGTGACAACCATCAACAAGGGGAAGATCATAAACCAGTTCATTCTTCCACCTCCAGGGAACCACTTCTTTTAGCCATCATCATTAATATAAGGCTCAACGCGGCTACCACTTCCATACCTACAACGATATTCATAAGCGGGACTGTTCCTCCGGTATTGATATAGCCTGGATTTATTCCACTAACAGTCCCTCCGAATATACCACCAGTACCTGCAAGGGAGTTGTAGAACAGTGAAGAGCCCATTATGATACCCAAAATGGCCAATAAGAAGAACAAAGTAAGGCCGGTTGACTCCATGGTCGAAAAATCAGTTTTATTGTCTTTTAGAGTGCCCCATGCAACTATTAATAGTGCTGTAGCGGAGGCGATAACTGCTCCTCCTTGGAACCCACCTCCCGGTGTAAGATGACCATGAACTATCAGATATATACCAAAAATTATGATGGGAACTATCATGACATCAGCCACCGTACGAACAACTACAGACATCTTCCAGTTCATTGTTTTTCCTCCTTAGAAGACTTACTTAGTACTGTCAATTCTTCCTCTTTTGAACTTTTATATTTGCGCAGAACAGTTAAAACTCCGCTCACAGCAGAGAAAAGTACTGTAGCTTCTCCTAAGGTATCTAAACCCCTGTAATCGAAAAGTACCGCTGTAACAACATTGTTAACTTGATTATGTTCTTGGCTGTCTTCGAGGAAGAAATCGTCCATCTCTGTATTTACAGGTTCACCGAATCCCCCGTCGTCGCCACGCATCTCGACGACCCCTCCTAAAAGGAAGGCGGATATGACTATCAATGCGACTAGAGCGAATATTTTTCTCATTTGTATCCCTCCTTTCTATCAGTGGATTTTATAGCGAAGATGAGTATAGCTGTGGTTAAAGCCGCTCCAACAGCGGCCTCTGCGATCGCAACATCTGGTGCCCTCAGTAGATAGAACTGCAAAGCAAGCACCAGACTTGAAGCGCCTAGGGCGATAGCCGCTGATATAAGGTCTTTGAACCAGATAACTGCGACTGCAGTCGAGATCAATCCTATAAGGACCAATATCTGTAAAATATAGTACAACATCAACATCATTCCCCCTCCTCCTTATCGGCTAGATGGTCCACCACTGCCTTTTCTGGGAGAACACCGATTCTGTGAGCTGCCCGAGATAGAGCATGAGCGCCTGTTGGATTGGTTACAAGTATAGCGAGTAAAGCTACAAATGTGTGGATCGCCATATTTAGATACTGTTCTTGAGCGGGATGCCAGTAATACATAACTCCACCATATGCCATGATGGTAAATGTCATAAATATCGTTCCGAAAGTAGTACATTTGGTTGCCGCGTGTAATCGTGTATATACATCTGGGAACCGGTGTAATCCGATTATCCCGAGTCCGTTGAAGATCACGGAAATCGCTAGCAGTATATATAAAATCGTCAAAGCAATCATTTTGAATTCACCCCTTCTAGATATTTTGCTATAAATAGTGTGGTTATGAAAGATAATACAGCGTAAACGATAGCGATATCGATGAATAGTATCTCCCAGGTTGCTGCACCCAGACCGATCATACTAGCCACCACCAGAGTATTGATAGTATCCAAGGCGACGGCCCGGTCAGGTGCTGTAGGACCAAGAAAAATTCTTACAGTCGATATAAGTATGTATACAAGGAATACACCGACTGCTATGAACAGTGGGTATGAGAAGTCGATCATTCTGCAAACCTCCTTATCCATCTAGTGAACCTTCCGGAGATGGTTTCAGTTGGTTTTTTTCCGACCTTGATCCAGTGTATATAAAGCTCATTTTTCTCTTCGTCGACATCAACTGTCAGTGTTCCAGGTGTGAGCGTTATTGAGTTCGCTAAGAAAGTAAGACTCAGGTCTTTTTTCAAACCGGGTTTTATCTTGACTATTCCCGGTTTAATATTTCCCGTGATCACTCGATACGCAACGTCAAAGTTTGCCTTCGCCATCTCTATGAACAGTGGGATCAAATATACGATCATAATGACCCATCTAAGCGGGTTCAGCATCCTGAAGTCATCATTTCTACAAAGTATATGACTGGTAACAGATGCTACTATCAGAGATACTGATAAACCGAAAACCAATTCTTCGTAACTCCAGAGAGGAGTCCCTTCTATAATCGATCTACCAGCGGCAAAAGTCAAAATTAGATACGTGCCAAAAGCTAGCAAAAATGTCGAAACGAATCTTTTAATATCCTTCATGTGTTTTCCTCCACTTAAATACTGAAGATGCGTATCCCGCAGATTTCCACTTCCTTATTTCGAAATTCATGCGGTCTTGGGTGTAGAATGACATGACATGAATTCCAACAATTTTGAATATATAGTATTTTCGGGATGAGTTTTAAACAAATCCGACAACCTTATATATCATTCCATTTTTGAAATCGATGATTATAATGAAGGAAGACTATAACTGTACATCATGCGGTGTAACTTTAGTAGGATTAAAAAATACATCGTTCCCCTGTCCCGAGTGTGGAAAGGTTCAGATAGGTCGGTGTAAGAAGTGTCGAGACCAAGGTGCTAAGTATGAATGTCCGGAATGTGGGTTCAGGGGGCCTTGAACATGGGAGACGTAAGGATTGTGTATAAGTTGATGCCAGAGGATCCTAAAGCTGATCTTGATGAGATAAAGGAAGAGGTAAAAAAGATCGCTGAAGAATACGGTGAATATAAGGGGTCGAAGGAAGAGAAAGTTGCGTTTGGTCTCATGGCAGTCATATCGACCATAGAGATACCTGATGAAGGCGGCATAGTCGATGATATGGAAGAAAAATTAAGATCCATACCGGGTATCCAGAGTTCCGAAGCCGCCGATATGACACTGGTATAAACCCTTTTATCAAGTTCCTTCTTCCCAGCCTTCCATATATTCTCGCTGTTCTTCCGAGAGTTTATCTATTTTTATTCCATCGGCTTCGAGTCTCAACATCGCAACCTTTTCGTCAAGCTCCCTTGGGATGTTGTGTACTTTGTTCTCTAAATCGTTCTTCAAAACATAATCAGCGGCCATCATCTGCAGTGCAAAGCTCATATCCATGATCTCCGCTGGATGACCCTGCCCTACAGCAAGGTTTACCAACCGGCCATCAGCAAGAAGATACAATTTTCTACCGTCTTCCATCTCGTATTCCTTCACGTCATCTCTTGCCATGCGCGAAGATACGGAAGCTTCTTCCAGAGCGTCAATATTTATCTCGTTGTTAAAGTGACCAGAATTCGCTAAAATACACCCGTCTTTAGCATTTTCGATCTCTTCTTTACCTATAACGTTCTTGCATCCCGTAGCGGTCACAACGAAATCTGCCTTTTTTATACTTTCTTTAGTCGGTGCGACTTCAAAACCGTCCATTTTAGCTTCAACAGCTTTGACTGGATCCACTTCTGAGACCATGACATCGGCCCCCATACCTTTGGCCCTCATGGCTATACCTCGTCCGCACCATCCGTATCCACCTACCAAGAACTTCTTCCCGCTGAGCTGTAAGTTCGTAGCGGTCATCAACCCATCGATAGTTGACTGTCCAGTTCCGTACCTGTTATCGAAAAGATGTTTCATCAAAGCATCGTTCACGGACATAACGGGGAATTTCATGGCTCTGTCTTCTTCCATAGCACGTAATCTGACTATACCCGTAGTGGTTTCTTCACAGCCTCCTTTTATTCCCTCGATGAGGTCCTTCCGTTCGGTGTGGATCAACGAGACTAGATCACCGCCATCATCTATGATCACATCGGGATCGTGCTCTAATATGTTGTTCAAATTCTCGTAATACTCCTCTTCGGTTTCACCCCTTTTTGCGAAAACGTCCATCCCGTATTCTTCTCTTAGAGCTTCAGCTACAGAATCATCGGTCGATAATGGATTACAGCTGGCCATTTTCACATTGGCACCTGCTTCCACTAAAGACATCGCTAAAATCCCTGTTTTCGCTTCAACATGTAACGCCATAGAGATGTTTTTACCTTCAAGGCTGCCGCTTTCTTTGATCTCCTCCCTCACCTTCTCTAACACTTTCATGTGATCTCTAGCCCACTGTAAACGCTTCTTACCCTTTTCGATCAGATCCGTCATTCTATCGGACCACCATGGATAGAGTTATTATTGTGTTTTTCCCTCGATG
>JAWOGF010000002.1:0-11969 GCA_046497075.1 Candidatus Saliniplasma sp. | reverse complement strand
TATGCCGCTAGAACCATACGGCCTAAGATCCAAGACCAAATGGATCGATTTTTAAAAGACTTAAAAGGAACAGAACCTAAACATCCCTCATTAGACTTTGATTTTGAAACCTTTGATATAAAAAATATCGAAGAAGTGGTCGACAAATTAGATCTAGAAGATGTAGAGCCCGTTGACCACCACATAGGTGGGACAAGCAGGGCACTAGAACGATTAGACACATTCCTAGATGAGAAACTTGACTATTATCCAGAACGATCCAACGATCCCACGGAAGACGGCCTATCCGGACTAAGCCCTTACTTGCATTTCGGTCAGATATCTCCCATACAGATAGCTCTGAAGGTAAAATCCAGCGGAAGTCCGGGAGCCGAAGATTTTCTTGAAGAGTTGGTTGTTCGTAGAGAGCTCAGTATGAACTTTGTCAACTATAACGAAAACTATGATTCTTTGAAATGTCTTCCCGGATGGGCGTTCGATACCTTGAAAGAACACGAGGAGGACCATAGAGAGTACGAGTACTCAAAAAAGGATTTCGAAGAAGCTGAAACCCACGACCCTTACTGGAATGCCGCCCAGAACGAGATGTTGAAGACCGGTAAGATGCACGGGTATATGCGCATGTACTGGGGAAAGAAGATCATAGAGTGGATCGCCAGTCCTAAGGAAGCCTTCCAGATCGCTTTATCTTTGAACAACAGATACGAACTGGACGGAAGGGACCCAAACGGTTACACCGGCGTTGCCTGGTGTTTTGGAAAACACGATAGAGCGTGGAAGGAAAGGGATATCTTCGGGAAGGTCAGGTACATGAATGCTAACGGCTTAAAAAGGAAGTTTGACGCCGATGAATATGTGGAAAAGGTGGAAAAACTTTGAAGAAGTGAACTATAGAGCCCAGAAATTTTCTTTCAACCTTTTGAACCTCTTCGGACCTATACCCATGACTTCTTTCAATTCTTCCATATCAAAGTAAGGACGGTTTTTAACTATTCTTTGAGAGAGAGTTTCACCAAAACCGTTCAAATCGGTGAAAAATTTTACACTTACAAGGTTGATCTCCCTTCTCAACTCTTCGTATTTTTCTTCTCCTCTCCATACCTTTTCGCCTTCACTAGCCTTTTCGTGGGCTTCACGAACTCCATGACCTTCAGCTCTGTACTTGATCTCCTGCAGCTCGTGATGCAGTAAGTATTTCTCGTAGGGTCTCAACTTTTCTGACATCCATATCTCATTTAGTGAGATATTGAATTTATCAGCTATAGGAGGAGCTATCTCCTTTCCATCGTATTCAACCCGATAAAATGCCATGTAGGATGCTATCTCTTCATGAGGTTTATAGATAAGTTCGTAATCTAATCTTTCCAGTTCTTTCTTTGGCTGTGGTTTTTCTTCCGTCATCTTTCACCTGCTATTCTAATAGTAATTTTAATCTAAAAGGGGTCATATTTACTTGTCGGGAAAATTTGATATGTGTTCCATTATTAATTTTCTCAAGAGACCACATGACATCGCAAGAACTGAAGATCAGGAAGTTCGAAGGTTCTGACTACCCGGATATAGTAAGATTGTCAAATACCGTATTCCCTGAAAGAAAAAGAACTGAGGAATTTTTCAGGCACTATGATAAGAACAAGGCAGAAAAGTGCGAGCATCAGAGGTATATAGTTGAGATAGAGGAGAAAGTGATAGGATGCGGCCATTATACCCAATTGGAGTGGAACTACGCTCCCGGGAAGTATTTCATATATGGCTGCATCGATCCCGATTTTCAAGGGCAAGGATACGGGTCAGAATTTTACCGATACCTGATGGATGAGTTGGAAGAGAAAGATCCAAAAAAGCTTGTAGTCCATACAAGAGAAGACAAAAAGAAAAGTATTCGATTCCTCGAAGATAGAGGTTTCAAAGAGACTCAGAGAGAATGTGAGTTAGTTCTGGATGTAAATGATTTTGATTTTGATTTTGAAGATTTCAGTGGTTTGGAGGAAAAAATGGATGTAGATCATGGTATAAAACTAAGATCTCTAGAAGAGATAAGATTCGATGAAGAAAATAAGAGGAAGTTACACGAGCTATACAATGATGTATACAAAGACGTCCCTATCTCAGGGGAATATACGGGTAAAGATTTTGATCGATTCGTCAAATCTCTTGAAAGTCCTAAACTCTTTCCAGAGGCTTACCTAGTGGCTGTGAAGGATGATAAGTTCATAGGTTTGAGCAGTAAATGGGAGATGGATGGAGAGAACACTTTGTTCACTCAACTCACCGGAGTGAGAGAGAAATACAGAGGGAAAGGTATAGCGACCGCGATGAAAGTGAAAGCGATAGAGATAGCATCAGAGAAAGGGATCCAAAAGATGAAGACTTCGACCGAAACCGGCAACGAAGCGATGCTTCATATCGCTCAGAAGCTAGGATACGAGAAAAAGCTCGCTCGGATAAGTTATGAGAAAAGACTGAAAAGATAAGAATCTTGATTTAGCGATAAACTTATTTAGTTTATTACTACTATTACTACTATGAGATGCCCGCACTGCAACTACGAATGGGAGCCTAGAAAAGAAAAACCCAAGGCCTGCCCCAGGTGTAAGAGAAGACTGGATTATCCTATAAAGACCGATAAACTATCGGATGCGAAGGAGATCGAACGGGGCTTTCAAAGAGATCTGTACGTGATGTCGGTACTGACCGGAAGATTGGAGCAAAAAGGGATAACTCCAGTAGTGATCGGTGGAGCTGCTGTTGAATTCTACACTAGGGACTGGTATTCCACTGGCGATATCGACCTGGCGATCGATAAAAGCAAAAGAGATACGTTTCACGAAGTCATGGAAGAGTTCGATTTCGAAAAAGAGGGCAGGATGTGGACAAGAGAGGATCTGAATCTATATGTGGAGATACCTGGAGATATAAACGACATAGACGAAGAAAGACTGACCGAGGTGGAGACGGAAGCTGGACGAGCTTATGTGATCGGGCTAGAGGACATAATATTCGATAGGATACAAGCCGCCGAACACTGGGAGAGCGAAAGTGACAGAGAACAAGCTGTAAGGGTAGGCGCTTCATTTTACGATGAGATAGACTGGGATCACGTCCGAAAAAGATGCAAAGAGGAACTTTCCGAAGAGATGTTAGATAAGGTTCTGAAGGAGGTCGAAGATGAGAAAGGTAAAGCTTGAAGACTGGAAGAAGGAGTCGTCGCCCATCCCGAAAGAGAAAAAGATCAAGAGGCGACCGACGCCTAAGTGGAAGCTGAGGGACTCCATCAGATACATAAAGCGGAGGGACGAGTACCTGAGAGAAAAAGGGATCCTAGTGAAGAAAGGGGCCCGCAAGTGGAAATTGAATGTGTTTACTTCTCAGTAAATTTCGTTTAGACTTTTTTCTCAGCCAATATCCAGAGATGATGTTCTTCTTCTGTCTCCTCGTAGCTCCTCAATATTTCGAAACCCGCCTTTCTGACTAACTCATTATTCTCTTCGATAGAGAACGAATTCCACACCATCTCAGATCCTATAAAATCGGATTCTATCTTCTCATCATCTCCCGTACCCATGGTGATCAAGATGACTCCCGATCCTTTCAACCATCGATTCATCTTTTTATCCTTCAGTCATCTCGATTAAATCCTCTAGCTTCTGCACATGATCTTCTAAAGCCTTCTTGCCTTTTCCTGTTATGATATACGTCGTTTGAGGCTTCCGATCTACAAACTTTTTCTCAACTTCAACATACCCTGCCTTCTCCAGCTTTTTCAGATGACTTGCTAGATTTCCCTCGGTGAGCTCCAAATCTTCCTTTAAATCGTTGAAGGTGCCTTTCTCTCTAGGGTAAAGGTAGGACAATATCTGCAATCTTGTAGATTGATGAACTATTTTATCGAATTCCATGCTATTCTCCCTTCAAATAATAGTAGGTTATCACTGAGAATGCTATGAAGAATACACCATAGATGCTATAGGTCCACTTGTGTAAAACATCTAAGTTAGGAAGGAGCGTTGGGATCAAGATTATCAGGATACATCCAATAAAAAAAGTGTATCTATCTTTAGCTCTGATATAGTAGGCCTTCAAAGTATTCCCCATCAATAAGTATGCTATACCAACTAGGCCCCAAATAGTGGAAGCGATAATCGTATTAGTTTGGTAGTATCCTAGGTCTGTAATGTGATGAAACACATTTTGCAATACTAAAATCCCTCCTAAAATAACTGATACAAAGATGATCCAAAGATTAGGTTTATTTTCACGAGTCATGAAAGATTTTTTGCTATCTTCACTGCTAAAAATATATTGAGCGCCTAAAAACCCTCCAAAGAACAAAGTAAACCAAATAGCAGATAAGTACTCTAGAACTCTGTATCTTACGGCTATTTGAGAAAGCAGAGAAGCGAAACCTACTAACAATCCCCAGTACAACCAAAATCCTGGAGTATATCGAAATCTTTCATCTGAAATACCCATAGCACATTTTATCTGGCTTATTTCTTTCTTCAGCTTTTTAGTATTTATCTCATCATCCATCTTATCCACCTTTTTCAGATGTATTTTTTAATCCTTTTTCTAGGAATTTTAAAGCATACTTCCAAGATTTTCGATCACCTTTACTGAACCCTTCGGGTTTTCCCCCAATTTTCCATTTTCCTTCATTAACAAGATCCCTTCCAGTTATGGGTGTGAATGGTGCCATAAATACGTGACCTGCCTTTTCAAAATTGAGATGTTTGTAAGGATGAGGATAATTGTTCTTTTTAAGACGTTTAACTGAAATTTTAGATAATTGGTTTGCGTTCCACATCTTGTCGTCACCACCTGATATCAATAGAATGGACCCTCCAATCTTTTCTACAGGGATAGTGGACTCTTTTATAGTTTCACTATCACTACTATTAAATCCCTTAGAGTAGATTTTTTCCCATTGGATGGGCTTCTTTAAAAATAGATATTTCAAATACATTGAAATAATCGGTAGGAAGGGTAAATCTACGTAATCTATCGGTTCGTTATCATAAGACCAGGATGAAGTTGGTTCACCAAAACTCTGTGATATGCCTTGGAATACAACTCCACTGGGTGAATAAGCTATGACTGTTTGTATCTCTTCTATATGAGATCCTAAGAGTAAAGCTAACTCACCGCCTTTGGAGCCCCCCATCACCCCAATCGGTTTGTTTTTGATATGATCTTTAGATTTCATCCATGAAACAGCTTTTTCGAAGTATTCTAATGGAACACCCATAAGTTCATCCGGCAGATCTCCAGAGCCATAGATCGCAAGAGCTAGAACGGCATAACCTCTAGAAGCTAACAACTTAGTTTGTATACCTGTAGGACATCTTCCACCTGATCCCCCCAAAACGATAACTGCAGGGTATGGTGGATCGCCGGTAGGTTTGAACAAAACGCCTTCCAATTTATTTTCTTTTACTTCGACCCTTTCGACATGATCTGCCTTGATAATTCTCTTGAATTCCTTTTTTGCTATATTATTACCGTCTATTTCGAGAGTTAGCTGAAAATCTTCGGAATTAGGGGTCTTGTTAGAGTCGTTATCCTCAACTTTTGATTGTTTTTTCTCAGGTCTAAACTGAAAAAGCCCCATAGGTTTTATTCCATCATAATCCCCATCTATTGGTTTCTGCTCAGTCAGGTCTATCTTACCTTCTTTATTGCTCTTATAGACTGCCTCAGAAGAGCCATATGATTTAGAATCACTATCTAGCGTTAACTTGGCTGCTTTTTCATGAGGCAAATTGTGTATTCTTATTTCTAAAGGCTTGTCATAGAATGATTCTTTTGGGACGCCTTCTATTTTGATATCTGAGTTTTTCATAGGTGATCACGATGTCTATTTTTTCTAAGAGTTAATGTGATACATAATACTTTGCATTACAAAGTACTTTCCTTAATAATTCTAAATTAAAAAATATAAATGCTTCCTCCTGCATCAAATGGTGGATTATGATAAACCATATAAAAAAGAGGACAGGATAAGAAATTGTATCATCTGTGGAAGCCTTTTTGGGGAAGTTAGGTGTATACACTCAAATGGACTAAAAAGGAAGTTTTACGCCGATGAATATGTGGAAAAGGTGAAATCCCTTTAAAAGCCAATCAGAACTCGACCGGACACGTTGTAGACGACCAACCGGATAATCCACCTAGCACTACCGTCACATCGGTCCATCCTTCTCTCTTTAAAAGACTCGCAGCCAACATGGATCTGAGCCCTGAACCGCAGAAGATGTGGATGTCCCGGTCTTTAGGTATCTTATCTAGATTCTCGAGGAGCTGGGTGATATGGATGTGATGCGCATCCTGGATCTCACCTTTATTTTTCAGTTCTTCTTTACTGCGCACATCTAATATCCACGTTTCTAAACCAGAATCTAACTCTTTGCAGAGATCATTGACGTTAACGGTCCTTATAGAATTGCTCTCTTTACCGGCCATATGCCACGATAACATACCACCTGACAAACATCCTTCAACATTGTCGAATCCCATCCTTCTGAGAAAAGTCAGAGCTTTAGAGGGATCACCAGTTTCATCCACTAATAGTATAGGTTTATCGTAAGGTAAAAACCATCCAGCGAAGTTCGGGACTCCGTCCAACCATATGGAGATGGCACCGGGGATATGGGCCGCTCCGAATGCCAGTTCCTGACGTGTATCTAACACAACCGCATCTTCTGCCTTCTCTTCGAATCCATCAGGTGATAAAAACTCAACGGATCCAGCTTCTGATAATAACAGATTCTCTTTGAGATTCATCTCTTCCATCTTTCTAAAGTATGGTGGGTATTCCAACATCTTCGCATTCTTCTTGTAGAATTCTTTTTCGTTTTCAACCTGCAGTTTCGGATTCCTTTTCCTTTCTATACCTATAGTGGTCACTTCTCTTTCAGCGATCTCGGCTGCACATACCGAACCGGAACCATGCGCTGGACAGACAATAACTCCATCTCCCAACGGTAAAAGTTTATTGAAGATAGAATCGTACAACTTGGAAGCCATCTTCTCAAGGTTTTCTTCTCCGTAGAAATCTATCCTCCCCACATCACCTGCGAATAAAGCATCGCCGGTGAAAACCATCCACGGCTCTTCATCTGGGTCGTAGAGCAAATAACTCATACTGCCTAGCGTGTGACCCGGTGTGTGTATGGCTTCGATATTCAACCTACCCACTTTCCACGTATCCCCCTCTTCAACGGGTGTACCATACTCGTAATCAAGTCCCGTATCAGCATGGAATATCTCTGCACCGGTTTGAGAAGCTATATCGTGCGAACCTATAACGTAGTCTTCATTACGATGAGTTTCCAGCACAGCCTTGATGTTCATCCCTTTCTGAGATGCCAAATCCAGATACACCTGTGCATCCCTTCTTGGATCGATGACAACTGCTTCGTTCTGATCACCTATTATGTAAGAATTGTGAGCTAACCCTTCAGACACTATCTTTTCAAAAAGCATATTTTCACCTATTGATACCTCTTTTATGGGAAATAGATGAAAAGAGATTTATTATTTTTGTTTTTAGTCATATAGTTTTTCAATCTACAATTTAAAGGACATTTATACTGTCCTTTTGCATCACCTTTTATCTCTACAGGACATTTATACTGTCCTTTTGCATCACCTTTTATCTCTCCTTTTCTCCGTTTTTTTTATCTTTCTTTCACTCTATAAATATCCTCGCGCCAAATACAAAAGTGAACTGCATTATGGGTATAGAAACGATGAATTCTGGGATAGCTGCCCCGGTTTCATATGGGATAGTAGTGACTAAACCAGCGGAGACTATGCACAAAATCACAGAAGACAGTATGAAAAAGCCCCAAGAAGGTTCCATCAGGTCCCATACCTGATCCATCCCAAATGCTGTTAATCCACTGAGGGATGTTATGAAAAAGAGCGCAGAAATCCACTCATGCCCTGCTCGACCCATGGGGAATATACCAACTAAGATAAGGAAGACCATACCTGCTCCGAAGAAAGCTATCCCGTAATAACCTATCAGTTCTTCTGCGTATTGGATCAGTCCAAAAATGAATATCAATCCTAATATCCCTCCTATTATCAGACCCGCGTTAAACACATTATTGTATGACGTCCCCACTTCACCTAGATGGCTGAGAGCGTGGTCAGCCCAGTTGAACCATGACCTATTGATCAATATCGATATCGCGATGAACACATAAACTACGAAAGGTGCTATCAATCCACAAGCCCCCGTTATCTCCTCGGGAATCAAATCCTCTAAATCCTCTGCATCCATTTTTTTCACCGTCGGAATTATACCTCTTGATGAGGTAATTAATTTACAAAGATAAAAAAGTTCCGATATAGGTTATCAGTTAAATAATAGAAAATATAAATTAGTCGAACCTAGTTCTTTCTGGTAATAGAGCTGAAATGATCACGATCATCGGCCCTATTATCAGTCCAGCCCATGCAAAAAACCCTATAAAACCGTAGACTACCAACTTGACTTTTTCCTTTCTATCTAAGATCTCGTCGAGTTTCACACCCTTAAGTATCAAAAAACTTCCGATCAATATCGGGATCAATGCGAATACCAAAGTCAGGACAACGGCAGCACCGGGGTCAGCTATCAAAGATGCTTTTACCATCTGGTATAATATCACCGTACCACTTCCAACATATAGCAATCCACCAAAAGACAAAAGCCAACCTTTGATACTGTTAGGTGACCATTTATCGTCTTTCGTAAAACTAAAGATGGAAAGACCAGCGCCGATAGTTAACAACATAGGTGCAAACACCTCCAAAAGACTCTGTCCTTCCCACACTCTAATTCTCACTATATCAAGAGGCACATTAATCCATTCCAGGATCCCGTACCGTTCTTCAGCTCCAACTGCCAATCCATAATTTCCATGTTCACTACCCTCATCAAAAACAGCGATGTAATATGTCCCTTCAACATCCACTTCCGAATCGTACTCTGCGATATAGTAGTAACTTGCAGGGGTGAAGGGTTCGTATTCAGCCTTATCTAGAACACCTGGTTCAGTGACGTAACCATAATCATCAGGCACTTCTACAAGTTCAGGTAACTCGCCGTCACTTCCCAACCCCGGTCCCATGATCACCAGATCAGGAATAAAATCAGATTCAACAGGTAAGTAAAGGATCGCTCTCAGTCTGTCTCCTTCATCGAATTCCATCTCGTAGTAATGTACACTTCCATGCGGCAGTTCAGAATATATGGTCCAAGATTTAGTTGGGTCGTGTACGTGTGTAGCATCCCCCAAACTATCGTTACCCTCTGTTACTATAGGTACGTGTCCCTGGACAGCGTTGATAGAAAGTAGAACGATCACGACGATGGTTAAAAAGATGATCTTTTTCTGCACTGTCCGTTCACCCACTTATATTATGTATTGAGAGGTATATCAACTTTATCGAATTGTTAAAATATTGGGACTTCGATTTGTAAAACATGGATGAATATGACGAGACTATAGAGTTCTGGGATGAAGTGTTCCAGGATGAAGTTGATTTCGATAAGAACCAACCGATATCCGTTGAAGAGGTAGAGGATGGCTTGAAATGGCTAGCTGAAGGTTCAAATTCTTTGATCGACTTCGGATGTGGTAACGGTAAACTTCTATTGAGATGCTTGATGCTCGAGTCTGAAAGAGTTGTTGGAATCGATATCAGTCCAGAAGCTGTTTCAACAGCTAAAAGGTTGTCTGATGAAAGTGGATTAAAGGACAAAGCTAACTTCATAGTAGGCGGAATACCTACACTTTCAGATTTCGAAGAAAATGAGTTCGATGGAGGGATAATCTCTAACGTGCTAGACAACCTGTTACCGGATGATGGAAGACGACTTTTGAAGGAGTACAAACGGATCATCAAACCAGGCGGAAAGATTCTCCTAAAACTGAACGATCATATCGAGCCTGAAACTTTAGAAGGATGGGGTGCTGAAGAGATATCTGATGGTTTCTACAAAGAGGAAACTGGTCTATATTTCTGGAATCTAACGGATGATGATGTAGAAAAGTTGTTATCCCAACGGTTTAAGATACGAAAAGAGGTTCGTGTTGAGTTCAAAGAGCATGATCAGTTTAACAGGCTGTACTATTTGGTCAATCGTTGAATGTATCGTTTGTCACGTTAATTATTTAACTAAAAGCATCTATTTATTATCGATTCGATGTTGGAAGACTTGATCAAAGAGTTGAAAGAGGGTGTCGATTTAGATATTTATTCAGTTGTCACTGAAGATGTAGATAAAGGTAGGTTGAAGGATCAGTTTTATCTCCCGATCTATCTGGTAAAAGGTGAACATAAGAGAAAATTACTCTACATGAGTGTTTATTTAGGAAACAAACCATACTACAAGGGTTGGGTCGAGCTTTTCGGTATCAACAACGAACTCACTTTCAAAGGAGATAAGATCTCTTATTTCGGTTCTAACATCGAAAATAACTTGATAAGTTTGATATCTCAACATTCATCAGCCGGTGAGAAGTTATTCATCGAATACCAGCGTGACGAGGAAACATTATCCGCATCGAATAGAGGGATCCCTGAACCGTTAACACGTTTAGGTCACCTACTTTTTCAAAATGGGTATACCTGGTTCAAGGACTGGTACTTCGCTGAAGGGTTCAACGAAGGCGGTCAGAAACTCCAGGGGGAGAAACCAATCGATGATGAGAGTAGGGAAATGCATCTTCAAGATATCGTAGATGATGCTCAAAAATTCTTGAACAGGTCTGAGGGGATAGATAAAGTCGAGAAAAATGCTGTTGAACGGGGGAAGAAACTACTGGAAGAGGTCCATAAATGAAAAGATCAAGTTTATCTCTGAGATTACTCAAAAAGATGTTCCCATCCCGTTTTATACTAGCTAAATTGACAAATTACCCGGTCATAGGTCCTGTCATGGATAAGGTGTTTTTCAAAGAGGATGACCTGATCTATTTACCTAAAGAGAGACACATCGAGTTGAACACGAGCGTTGAACTGCATGACAACATAGTCCTCCCATCGAAGTTGGTCGAACATTACATCGAAGAGGCTGACTACCACTGGGTCATGGACTTCTGCATCTGTAGAGAATCTAACGAGTGCGAAGATTATCCCATAGAGTTGGGATGTTTGTTTCTAGGTGAGGCTGCTAGAGATATAGATTCCAGTATGGGAAGGGAAGTCACCAAAAAGGAAGCTTTAGAGCACGTTGAGAAGTGCAGAGAAGCAGGTCTAGTACACCTGATAGGTAGGAACGAGTTGGATTCCGTTTGGTTGGATGTGAGACCGGGTGAGAAGTTGATGACAGTCTGCAACTGCTGTCCATGCTGCTGCCTGTGGAAGATGATACCCGATCTTTCACCTTCTGTCAGTACTAAGATCAAGAGGTTACCCGGTTTAGAAATAAAGGTTAATGACAACTGTATCGGATGCGGAAAATGTGTGGATATCTGTTTCATCGATGCAGTCAAGATAAAGGACGGAAGTGCAGTGATCAGTGAAGACTGCAGGGGATGTGGAAGGTGCGCTGAAGTCTGTCCAGAAGACGCTATAGAGATGATCCTAACAGATGAAGATTTCTTCGAAAAGTCAATAGAGAACTTGGATTCTGCTCTCGATATATGATATGTAAACTTTCAGAACTAAAACTCTAGATAAAAAATAAAAGAAGGTTTTTTGTGTATGATCGTAACTAGACTTCAGGTATTCACTCTTTTAGAGTCAGTGGTTCACCACAGCAGATGAACTTACATGGACCGCAGCCGCATTCTTCGATGGTATCTTCACATTCTTCGCATTCTTTGGTCACTGTCAACTCCAACCCACAGTCTTCGCACATATACACTTGTCCTTTTTCCATATCGTGACAATCTGTCATTTTATAATCACTCCCATAGTAAAATAACACGCTTATAGTTGTAAATAAAAGTTTTGAATTATTATACACG
>JAWOGF010000077.1:0-13046 GCA_046497075.1 Candidatus Saliniplasma sp. | reverse complement strand
GATCGATGTAAGGACTGAATTCATTTGAAAGGATTCATTTTACCGAAATCCTCCCCTGCTTTTACTAGATAGACCGTGTCGAAAGGAGTTATACCTTCATGTTCTACGTAATTTCTAGCCGCTAATATGTCATCTAGTAAGTGTTTATTGAAAAATAAAAAGAAAGGAAGGAGTTTTGGTTTTAAGGCGGTCAGTGCATTATAGATCAACACTTCGACTTCCATCATAGCCATCGATGAAGACGACTACACTATCGGGCTCCCCAAGATCATTTTCCTCATCTAATCCATCAAGCTCGTCCCAATCGACTACTGCTTCAGAGCCACCACGTACCTTTTCGTCTGAGTCTAATAGACTCCAAGAGATGGTGTCATGATTTCCAAAGATCTGTTCGGTACCTTCTGTGCCGACGAAATTGAACTCTACGTCTATCTTTTCAGCAGTACCTGGTGTTACCATACTATCGAAGTTCACTGTTACTTTACCTTCAGAATAGTCGGCGCTGATCTCGGCAGCTAATAGATTTTCTTGGTCTTCTGACCTGGGCAGCATCATATACAAGGTGGCTGCCAACACCACGGTTATCGCAACCATCAGGATTGTCGCGATAACAGGCGAAACCGCCTTATCGTTTTTCAAGACATCACGTCTTTTCATATGTTGAGTCACCTCGCAGGTTTTATACCTGCAGTTAATTTAACAAAATCAAGGTTAATATAATATTCGGTTATAAATTAGAAAATATTATAAAATATTGGACTGCTATTTTAACTTTATAGACTGGTCTTGCTGAAGTACTCAATGAAATATAGCTGCTAAACTGGTGTGTATTCAATTAAAAAATAATATCAAGTTATCACACGTTGATGATCATATCAAAAATAAAAAAAGGAATTAAAGGTTTTTTTAGTTCTTCGAAGATAGATGGTCTATAAATCAGTCTGTCTACTTCCGTCGTAGCCATCTATGAAGATTGTTACACGGTTTGGTGTAATATCAAGTCCATCTGCGCTCGTATCAATAGTCGCTTCAGAACTGCTACGTACTTCACCGTCCGAGTTCAAAAGGCTCCAGCTAACCGCTGCGTCATTGCCCTGTATTGTTTCGCTGCCGTCACCATCATCTCTAACAACGATTTCTATATCTTCTTCTGGTGCAGAATTTGGCGTTCCTAGGCTTGTGAATTTCACAGTAATCTCCTCATCGGTTTCACTATAGTCAGCCGAAATCGAAGCGGACAATGGTGTGTCTTGTTCTTCGGAACTCGGCAGCATCATATACAAGGTGGCTGCCAACACCACGGTTATCGCAACCATTAGGATGGTCGCGATGACGGGCGAAACCGCCTTATCGTCTTTCAAAACATTTCTTCTTTTCATATGTTGAGTCCTCCTGTAGGCTTATTGCCTACGTCTGTTCTAATTATCATGGCATTTATTTATAATTTTTGTACGTGTAACAAAATTGTGGTAACAAAAAAAAGAAAAAAAAGTAAAAAAGAAAAAAGAAAAAAGAAAAAAGTAAAAAACCTAGCCGCTCACTTCTATGATATCGTCGCATACCATAGCTAGGATGTTGTCGATCTCCTCGGATTCCTGCTCAGAAACAGAAAGTATGATGGTGTAACAGTCATGAGCACGTAAACTCGAGATCAAGATGTGGAGGAACTCCGCAAGTATCTTGCTGTCGTTGTGGATCGCCAATGAATTTATGGAATCCAGAACTACCGTGTTCTGATCGGCTGGATGCTTCTTAAGGAGATACTCTATCTTCAGCATGATATTCTCCAGCATGGTGGGACTCTCTACGAAAGTCACTCCCGCTGACCTGCTGTCAGCCCCCATGGTCATGTAAGACACAGCGTCCACAAAATTGAGAGGATCGAGTGATACATCCAAGGCTTCCAGCAGATCAAGTATCGAACCGGCTGGGATCGTAGAAGTCTCGTAGATAACGTTCATGTCCCTATCATCAACGAAATCATCACAGATGCCAGTTATGATATCGAAATAAGACTCGATGTCGAACTTCAAAGCGATAGCGGACCCCTCTTCGAGACTTTCCAGTTTCCCCAACAATCCATCTACTTCTATCGTATCTATCATTCTTCCAGACCTCCTCCTTTTAGAAGTGGAACGAGAAGGACTCCTACCGAGGTAAGGTCTAGAACGTATTTGGCACGGGAATGATCCGTCCCTCTCATCTTCACCACCTGTAACGTCCTGAGCAGATCACCGTGACGTTCCATATTACCCATCATGATGATCCCATCGGCTATAGCCTCTTCAACACCGTATAGTGAATATCTCGGTTCTTCAGGTGATATCTCTGAAACTAGTAAAGAGGTACATCCATGAGATGATAAAGTCTTCATCAACTGCAGTATAAAATCTCTTATCTTCTCTTCGGTTTTAAGTTGAAAACAAACGTTGGTGACAGAATCAAGTACCAATCTTTTGACGTCGTTCTTGACCACGTACTCCTCGATCCTCTCGATGATCTCGTTCATCTCATCGTAAGAAAATTCACTCTTGTTCAATACATCTAGTTCCTCGTAGATGTCAGGCATATCGACGAACATCAATTTACCCTCGTCTATCAAGGAATCGTCGAAGAAGTCATACGGAACCACATTATTCAACATCTTTATAGATGACTCCGTGACTGATATGAACAGACAGTTCTCATCGTCTAGAGCCCCGTGAACTAAAAACTCCAGGCTCAAAGTGGTTTTACCGGTTCCGCAGCTTCCAGTTATCAGTACAGCGTTACCTCTCGGTATTCCACCGTTCAAGATGGTGTCCAGTCCATCGATACCAGTAACACTTCTAGTTCTTTTCCTGTCAGGGGTGATGGTGAGTTCTTCTTCCGCCATTTAGACCACTATTCGCTTAAGGTAATTATGTATATTTATTTCAATCTTTTGTGAACATATACAAAATTATCAAGACCAAAAAAACAAATATTTTATATCGACAGTTGGATTCACCTCAAACAAGAAGGTAATAAATATGAAATATTTTGGCTCTTCAGGAATACGGGGTGTAGTCAACGAAAAGATAACGATAGAACTAAGTATGAAAGTAGGCAGAGCATTGGGCAGCCAGTTCGATAAAGTCATAATAGGTAAGGACCCACGACCTCACGGTGAGATGGTGGAATCCGCTTTGATCAGTGGTCTGACCTCTCAAGGCTGCGACGTTTGGAGAGCCGGGATGGTCCCTACGCCAACGTTGGGATATTCTACAAAGAATTTCGACTGTGGAATCATGATAACCGCATCACATAACCCTGCAGAATACAATGGTATAAAACTCTGTAATCCCAATGGTCGTGCCTTCGATACCGAGCAGATGGAACTTATCGAAGAACTCATCGATTCCAGTCCTGAACCGGTGTCGTGGGATGAAGTGGGAAAAGTACAAGAATTTAAAGACGCTGTAAAGGTTCACATGCACAAGATCTTAGAAAAGTTCGGTACGGACAACGATATAAAAGTCGTCATAGACTGTGCCAACGGAGCGGGATGTGCCATAACACCCTTCTTACTAAGAAACATGGGATGTGACGTAGTCGCCATGAACTCGAATCCAGATGGTAGGTTCCCGGCTCACGATCCGGAACCAGTCCAGGAGAACTTGGAAGACCTGGGTAGGATGGTGATCAAAACCAACGCTGATCTAGGACTTGCTCATGACGGAGACGCAGATCGGTTGGTAGCTTTCGATAACGAAGGTAATTACTTGGGTGGTGACCAACTCCTTGCATTGTTCGCATCCCGATTCAAAAAGAAGGTGGCCGTACCAGTAAATTCATCCATGATCATCGAAGAGTTGGTAGAAGAAGTCACCAGAACAAAGGTAGGGGACGTGTTCGTTGCCGAAAAGATGGAGCAAAACAACGCTCAATTCGGTGGTGAACCTTCCGGAACTTGGATATTCCCTAAGATCAGTTACGCTCCGGACGCTATCTACGCTGCCGCGTTCTTAGTAGATCTGGCACAAAAGATCGATATAGCTGAAGAGGTAAAAGACCTGCCAAGTTATCCAAGAATAAAGGAGGGATTTAAGGTGAGAGAAAAAGGATTTATCATGAAAGAACTTATAACTAGATGTAAAAACGAATTCGAAGAAGAGAGACTCAATTTCGCCGACGGGATACGTATCAGTTTTGAGAAAGGTTGGACTCTCATCCGTGCATCCGGTACCGAACCTAAGATCAGGATAACCACCGAGGCGGAAAACGATGAATATTTAAAAAACATTTACGAAGATGCAAAGAAAATGCTCAAGGAGGTGATGTAGATGAAGGCTTTCGTATTAGCTGCGGGTAAAGGAACGCGTATGCGTCCACTGACCGTAAACACTCCGAAGCCACTGCTCCCGGTAGCTGGTAAACCTATCTTACAGCATAATATCGATAATTTAAAAGACATAATAGATGAAGTCATAATCCTCACAGGATGGAACGCCAAAAGGATAAAAGAAAAAATAAAAGCCGATGGGATCGAAGTTACTTATGCTAAACAGGAACAACTGCTGGGAACCGCCGATGCAGTATCGATAGCTGAAGATTTTATAGATGACGATTTTATATGTCTAAATGGGGACGTCATAGTTTTCAAACATGTACTGGAAGAGTTCGTAGATTACTTCAAAAGCGTTGACTGCTCTGTACTCGGGATGGTCGAAGTCGACGATCCTCAAAGTTACGGTGTGATCAAAAGGGATGGAGAACATATCATAGATATAATCGAAAAGCCAGAAAGACCTCCATCACAGCTCATAAACGCAGGAGTTTACGGTTTCAAACCGGAAATCTTCAAAGCTATCAAAAACACAAAAAAATCACCACGTGGAGAGTTCGAGATAACTGATTCCCTTAAGATCCTCATGGAGCAAGATGAGCTGAAAGGTTTCGAGTTAGAGAAAAATTCATGGAACGAACTTTCCAGACCATGGGAACTTCTCTCGGTCAACAAGAACATTCTAAAAAATGTGAACATTAAAGAGAAAAGAGAAGGGAAGATCGAGGATGGAGTGCATCTAGAGGGATGGGTATCTGTGGAGGAAGGCGCTGTCATCAAAAGAGGTTCCTACATACAAGGACCCGTTCATATCGGTAAAAATTCCGATATAGGTCCGAATTGCCTCATAAGACCGTGTACTCACATCGGAGACGACTGTAAAGTGGGCAGTGCTGTCGAAGTTAAGAACACGATAATAATGGATGGAAGTAAGATCCCGCATCACAGCTATGTCGGTGACAGTGTCATCGGGATGAACTGTAACTTCGGTTCTGGAACTAAAGTTGCCAATTTAAGATTGGATGACAAGAACATCATCGTTACACACAGAGGAGAACGTATAGATACAGGTAGAAGGAAACTCGGTGTGATAATGGGTGACGAGGTCAAGACCGGGATCAACAGCATGATAGATACCGGTACTATAATAGGTAATAAAGCGCTGATCGGACCAGGTGCCATGGCAGATGGTGAGATCGGGGAGGGAAGCAGGATCAAATGAAGATAGTCCAGCTCAGTCCCTACTTTTACCCTCATCTAGGAGGAGTCGAATCCCACGTTCTAGAACTTTCTAAACACCTTCAAAAGAGAGGGCACGAGATCCTGGTCATAACTACAAAACTAGAAGGGACTGAGACTAGAAGTGAAGTAGAAGGTGTAACCGTTAAAAGGATCGAACCTGTATCCATCGTATTCTCCACACCCATAGTTCCAGGTGTTCGAAATATACTGAGAGATATGTATTACGACATACTCCACAGTCATCTCCCACCCCCACTAATGACCTTTTTTGGACAATGGGGTATCAGAAGACGGGACATACCCTCAGTTCTAACGTACCATTGTGATCTTGAGATACCACATCCATTAGGTCCGTTTTTGGTAAATCTGTATCAAAGAACATTGGGCACATACTCCGTCAGCAAAGCAGACAAGATCATAACCACCACGGGGACGTACGGTGCCACTTCTAAAGCGGTCTGGTACAGGGACGCTGAAGTCATCCCGAACGCTGTCGATCCGGATAGGTTCCACCCAAAAAACAAAGGAACAAAAGTGAGGGAAAAACACGGCATTAAACCACACGAGAATGTGGTGATGTACGTGGGAAGGCTGGTATACCACAAGGGACTGGAATACTTGGTAAGATCGGCAAAATATCTCGACGATGACACTAAATATTTGATCGTGGGGACCGGTGACTTCAAACCCGAGCTGGAAAAGATCACCAAGGACGAAAACCTAGAGGATAAGATCATCTTCCCGGGCAGGGTATCTAACGAAGCCTTACCCTACTATTACGGTGCTACGGACGTTTTCGTCTTGCCATCGGTTTCACGTCTAGAGGCCTTCGGTATCGTAAGCTTAGAAGCTATGGCCTCTGAGGTCCCGGTGGTTGTATCCGATATCCCCGGTGTTAGAGAAGTTATCACCGAAGGTCGGAACGGATTGGTAGCTGAACCTATGAACCCTCAGGACCTCGCCGGTAAGATAAGATTGATCTTAGAAAATCCAGACGTCGCTAAACGTATGGGGAAAAAAGGTAGAGAGAGGGTTCTCGAAAACTTCACCTGGGATATAGTAGCTGAAAATATCGAAAAGGTTTACGAAGACCTCCTTGGAGACCGTTTAATCTAGTACTTCTAAATCCACCTTTTTTCCGTTATAATCATACGCCTGCCAGGAATCCATATCGAAGGGAAAACCGGCGATGATGTGGACCCTCCCGTATTTACCGAACATCATAAGGTCTTTTCCAGAGGGTGAAACGTTCCTAGATGGATGACTATGAACAACACCGATTATCGAATAATCCACGGGCAGCCTTCTTAACCTCAAAAGAGCACTGGTCTGACCTGAGACCGTACCAGGTACAAGTATCAGCTCGGATATCACACCCTCTATCTCCCTCATCCCGGCGGCGAACTCGTTTGGATAAGAATCCTTAGCGCTCTCCATGATCATCTTCAAAGTTCTTTTAGTGATCCCTCTTATCTCCTTCTTTTTAAAGATCATCGCCATACCAACTTTTTCTTGATCTTGTTGTAAAAATCTTTTTCAAAACTGATGAACTTAGCTTTTCTATCAGCTAGATTGAAGGTCAGTTCATCCTCAGAACTTACCTGGAATTTTTTCTGTCCATCCAGTACCAATATACTACTCTTACCCTTTCCGTTAACGCTGACACCGATATCTTTATCAACCGGAACCACAAAGGGTTTAACGGCCAGTTTGTAAGGTGATATAGGAACTACAACGAAGGCATCGACGGTGGGGTCGACTATGGGACCTCCAGCGCTCATGGAGTAGCAGGTTGAACCGGTGGGAGTAGATACGATCAAACCGTCTGCTCTGAAACTGTCGATCTCTACATCCTCCTGAAAAACCTCAAAATGTCTCATCTTCGCGATACTCTCCGTATGTATCACCGCTTCATTGGTACACTCACCTTTAAACTCTCCATTCACCATAACTTTCAACTTGATCCGCTCATCTACGAAATAATCCCCTCTATTAACTTTTCTTAGAGCTTCGTCGATCCTAGCTATCTCCATCGCAGTCAAAAAGCCCACCTTCCCGGTGTTGATACCCAGTACGTTCTTATCGGTCTCTTGGAGCAGTCTTAAGATCGTTCCGTCACCACCAACGGTGAGTATGAAATCTAGGTCTTTTTCATTCAACTCTGACATCGTATAACCCTCTTTACCCACCTGATCCCCAAGTGTCTCATAGTAAAACACATCGCCTGCAGTAGGGTGGTCCGGTAAAGATTCGATGACCTCTTTATTCATCTCACCTTTCAATTTTCCATATACTCCAAAATCCAATGTCATCTCAAAACCTCCAATACGGCTTGATCATGTACCGCTACAACATCTTTCCTGCCCTTGGGGTCTAACTCCATATCTATCGGTTCTAGATTCCCATCATATATCTCGCCTCCAGCCTCCTTAAGTATCAGATAGGCTGCAGCGATATCAGTGATCCTCAAACTCCTCCTCTGTTCATGTGTTTTCATGTAGTAGAGATCGAAGATCCCTTGTGCTACCATGGATATCTCTAAAGCTGCAGAACCCAGAGAACGGACCCTTCTTGGTTTAGAAGCTAGATTGAAACTGTTCGGATGAGATTCCTTACCCATATATATCGAGAAATTCCACTCGTCCCCCAACTCGGGCTCTAACCTTCTTCCGTTCACGTAACTCCCTTCCCCTAACACTGCACTATATTCAACTTCACTTGACAGGTCCTTTACATATCCGACTCCAGTATCTTTTAGCCCTCCTTCGGTATACGCCAGAGATATACAGTAAAAAGGAATACCCATCACAGCGTTACTGGTACCATCGATTGGGTCAAGTATTACAGTTCCACTACCGTCTCTTTCTACCAAACCTGCCTCCTCACTCAAAATACAGAAATCCGAGTTTTCTTTGATAAAATCTACGACGATATTTTCAGCTCTTTTATCTATCTTCTTCACAGGTGTACCGTCGGCACCCATCCCCAAAGTTTCTCCATAGTCAACACTATCTAACCCTTTCAACTCTCTTTGAACTTCGTCCGCACACCGTTCGAAAAGTGTCAATATCTCGTTTTCCATGGTAATAGTAATTGATATGGAGTTAAAAAGCTTTTTCAGGGATACAACAGTTTAATCAGCCTCGTGCATCCACAAAGTCCTCTGTGGGAACGGTATGGTGATACCTTCCTCTCTGAACCTTCTATCGATCTTCTGTCTCAATTCACTACCTACTTTCCACTGTTTGAATATATCATCTACCCAAACACGGAGTGTGAATTCCAAACTCGAATCCGCAAATTCTTTGAAAAACACAGTTGTTTCATGCCCCCCATCATTGATCACATCTGGATGTTCTTCAGCCACTTCAGTTAATATCTCTTTGACCTTATCGATATCTGAGCCATAGGCTACACCCACTTTGATCGGGACCCTTAATGTCATATCAGGCTGGGCTATATTGACGATCTTCTGGTTTGCCAGGAAATTGTTAGGTAAAACGATGCTTTCATGCTCTCTAAGATTATACAGCTTGGTGCTCCTCATACCGATGTCTTCTATTCTACAGTACTCGCCGCTCTCTAATAATATGAGATCACCTATCGTGAAAGGTCTGTCTAAAAGGAGATGGATGCCGCTGAAGAAATTTGAAAGGGTATCTTGGGCAGCGAAGGCTATGACAAGACCTAATATACCTGCACCTGCAAGTAAAGCGGTTACTTCGATACCTATCGTACGAAGACCGATAACCAACCCCCCGATTATTATCACGATAGCACCCAATTTCTCGAATATAGGTTTCAAAATCTGCTTGAAAGCTGGCCCCTCCCTAGTCTCAGCAATCTCTTCTAAGAATGCATCGAAGACCTGATAGATTACATAAACAGCGATTATGACCACTAATAAAGAATATATCTGATAAGATGTAGCCCTGATCTCCAGGCCTAAATCCAACCTCAAAATCGAATGGACCAAACCATATAAGAACACTAAAAAACCGATAGGAGTGCGGATCATAGTCACCAATATTTCATCGAGATTCGTCTTGGTACGTTTAGTCATGCTGTGTACAATTGGATTGACCAGGAAATAGAGTACAAAGGATATCGCAGCCCATATCAAAAGGTTTAGAGCGAATGCACCATACTGGTTATTCAAACTTCTGGGAAGGGGGTTAGAAAATCCGCCCAAGATGGTGTTAGCATCCTCAGCCGGGATCATCCCTTCGATTGAGATCGTGACAGTTTTCGTTACTTCAAACTCCTCATCACCGTCTAGCTGGGTGAAATTAAATGTTACCTCTCCTGATACCTTTTCTTTTTCCGGATAGGTAGGAACGTCAACCTGCAGTGAAACTGGTTCATTCCTGGTATCTTCATCTAAGATAAAATTATCATTTAATAAACTCCGTTCCCAATCACCTAAACCCTCTACACCCACTCTAACTAAATACTCTTTAGAGGTGTTTTTATTGTAAACAGTCCAGTTGAACCTTCCTTTTCCTCCCATCTTAACTTCTTTCTCGTATTCATCCACATCCAATACGGTCGCTTCTTGTCCAGAGAGTGGAGCGGATATAAGTGGAAATATAAATATCAGTGATACCACTAATATGATGAAAACATTAATAGATCCGAGGTCAAAGGGTTTTAAACATCTCATATAAAGGTTACAAATTGATGGGAATAATTAAATTTAACTGAAAGATCGAGGAGGAGTTATAGATAAAAAAAAGAAAGGGGTTCCTATTTAGTATTCTACGGTCCAGGTGACATCGTAGTCCGCGTCGTTGTACATGTAGTATCCTTCTCCCGGACCAAACTCGAAGTTATCTGGATTATAATCGTACCTTAGATTGTTCTCCTGAGACGCATCGAAGTAACCTACTATGGAGACCTCTTGAGGTAAACCGTGGTTGCCTGCTGTTGAACTCGGTAACCCGACCATATTCCATCCAGGTTCTAAAGTGATATCCGTGCTAGTGGGTTCCGTTCCCTCTATCGTCAGCGTGTCATCAGCGCTCATCTGTATCCAAACACCCATGGTGCTGTCCCAACCGTTCAAATCATTGAAGTGTTCAGCTCTACCAGGTATATACGAAATCCACTCCTCAGTAGTCGAGTCGTAGTACATCACTTTGTCGTAACTTCCTGAGATACCATACTCAGCATCGTCTAATATCGCTGTTAAAGAAGTGTCTTCGGGTATCAAATTGAACGATACGAAGTTCCAGTCATTCGTTTGAGTGTCCGCAGCAAGTGATATCTCGAAAGTAGTGATACCGTCGGGCTCCTGCACCGTATCTTCGTTCCCCTCTTCTAGACCGTTTGTACCTTCTGCTCTGACAACATACCACCAGTAAGTATCGTCGACTGCACCTCTATCCGGATCAACATACTGATACTGTGCCGAACCGTCTCCAGATACACTGTCGATCAATGCATTTTCGTCCCATGGACCGTTTTGGTCCGCTGAGCGGTAGATGTTGTAATGACTTACCTCGTCGTGATCATCCGGACTCGCATCCCACGTAAGTAGATTACTCTCATCGCCTTCCGACGGAACTCCTTCTGCGGTTACTGTTATGTCATCTATACGCCAACCCTCTCCGTAGTCCTCGTCGTAATCTTCTACACCTGCTTCCCAACGGAGATGTATTGTCTCACCTGCATACGCGGATAGATCGAACGTCACCGTTTCCCAGTCAACAGTACCTCCCCAGGCCTGCTGACCGCCTAGAGGATTGCCGTAATCCCCATTGATCTCTCCGTCATAACCTTCGTTGGGGGTTATCAGGCTGTAGTCGCCGTTCACCCCGTTAGTCGACAACTTCAGATTGCCGCCATCCAGATAAGTTGTTTGCATACCAAAGTCTCGCCAGTTATCGAACGATAGCTCTGCGGCGTTTGCCTCGGCAGGTATCTCTATGGCAGGTGAAGTAAGTCTGCTTACATAGGGCTCGCCAGACGATTTATAGTACTGACCATCGCCGAAGTCCCAGGAGTTCGAACCGACCGAAGCGCCGTTGCTTCGTATCGCCCACTCGCTTCCACTTGCACTCCCGGATACCTCCGTTGTATAACCTTTATCAGTGGATACATCGTCTTGGAACAGAATGGTAGTATCACCGCCAGTATGCTGCACATCTAGATTTTGCGGAGATGCTGGAGGTGTACCTGTTATGGTAAAAGTACTGTCACTTTCATCCGAGCCGCTCCTACCTGCCGTATCTACGGCTTCAACACGCACCAAACAATCGCTACTGTCCTCATTGGGTACCGTCCATGTATATGAACCTGTGTCATCTACATTGGAATCTATAGTATCCCAGCTAGCCCCCGTATCTACACTGTAAAACAGATCTACATAGTCAACTGGATCGTCGCCTGCCGTAGTGCTCCAAGTGATAGATTCCTCAGTACCTGCAGTAAAACTCTCTCCCCCATTCGGGCTGGTTACCGTAACTTCTGGTGGTGTTCCTTGTCCAAATTCTTCACCTGTAATCACCGCAGAGGGATCACCAAATATAGTCCATGTAGCAGTCTCATAATATCCAGACGACCCATACTGGTCGTTCATATGCATACATCCATTAAAGGCGATACCAGCCGTAGTTATCTTTACATTATTATCATATGTCTCCGTATAAAGATGCATCATCTCATCCTGGGCTGACATAGGCTCAGCCCATGCTTGCGATTTAGAACAGGAAAACGCTGCTATACCCCCTGCAGGTTCACCATTATGAGTTACTCTCGTCCATTGTTCCCCAAAACAAGGATCCGTAGATGCATCATGCTCCCCCGTTAGGCAGGCGACCGTTATAAAGAATGGAAGTTTATCATTTGTAAGTGCAGCCATATCTCCGGTATCAAAACCACTTGTAGCTATGTATGTTGTCATACCGTGACCAACATAGTTAATCAGATGCCTGCCATCTTCTACAGCATCCGAAACATGACCTGAATTTGGACTTCCAGCTAAATCCCCGTAACCGGAATCATAAAATCTATCAACATGGGTATACTCATAATCGAGTAATCTATCACGTAATATGTCCATGTGTTCATAATCCATCAGATCATTGTATCCTGGTCCCTCGTCAGATGCTAATCCTATAGCTTTCTCACGCCACTCTCCATCCGGATTCTGTTCATAAGACACTGATCGTTCTACCTGAGTTTCAATATGGGATATATCCGATCCGGAAAATCGACCTACAAGGATCTCCGGATAATAATCGTCACCTTCGATAAAAGAATAACTGGGGTCTGATGCATGATTTCCAGGATCTACTCCTCCTACATTAACGATAGGTGTTGGAACTCGATCATTATCACCGACTAAGAGTACATAGGTAAGACCTTCGTTATTATAATAATTCTCTATGTAATTACTAATATCATCGGCGGTACTCCCAACTTCTGATAAGTCGACCAGCTCTGTAGAAAGCCCCCTACTGTTTTTCCAATCCACAAAGTCGGTCATAGCACTGGA
>JAWOGF010000076.1:0-3935 GCA_046497075.1 Candidatus Saliniplasma sp. | reverse complement strand
GTATTTTTGATGACCAGGTCTACCTCTCTATCGAAAAGATCTTCTAAAAAGAATTTTAGGCCCATGTAATTGTCGAATGACTTTTCATCCTCTTTGAACTGGACTAGTATGTCTATATCGCTCTCTTCTTTTGGTTCCCCTTTAAGGTATGATCCGAAGAGACCTATCTCTTTTACACCGAACTGGTTGATCTTTTCACTCTGGTTTTCGATCTCCTCGATGATCTTATCTTTTGTGAGCTCCATCATCATGATATTGACGTCTTTAGTTTTATTGTTTTCGGAAAGAAGACTTTTTTGTGTTATCTGCGAATTATTTCGTTTCATATTTTACCACCTTTTTCAGCTTTCTCGAAAAAGTTACCTAAAATATATGAACGAACTCTTTTCCAGAATATCTCTTCAGGAGTTCTCAGATCTAAACTGAAGTGAGGTTTATAGTAAAAGACACGACATTTTGTACTTTTTTGTGTCTTTTACTAGCAGTGGAGCTCGTAACTTAGTTCAAAAAGTCACGAGTTCCACTTTAATCTCATTATACCAGTTTATGAAATCATCAATAGAATCATATCGACACCTATGTTTTTCGTAGGTATCAAACCATTTCTCGATCCACTGCGGAATTCTTGTTGAATTCCATATATCAAAACCCATGAAATGATCTTTTGGATATCTTTGTTAAATATTATCTGAAATTAATATTCCAGAAATCGAAGGAATTTTATTTTAATTCCTGTGGACACCCATGAAATCATCATCAAAATCACTACTTAAACTTTGACGAAATTTTTTTACAGATAATACAGACTTTATGTAATACTCTAATTATGTAACATTATGAAATTCGAATATATGTTAGAATACGTTAGGTGATCCGAGGAGTATTTTAAAAATCGTAGAGGTTGATCTGTGTGTTCCTTTCCTTTTGATGTTTGAACCTCTTGATCGAGATGTCTAAGAATTCTTGGCTGGAATCTATCCCGATGAATCTTCTGTGGTTCTGGTAAGAGGCTATACCTTTAGTCGATTACATCCACATCCCCGCCCGATCTCCCTGCGCTGGCCTTTCCTTCCCCAAAGACCTGCTCGGAGTAGATAGCTATGATCCCAGATCTTCTAGTATCGAAGAGGCTGCCTGTTTGATAGGGTCTTCATGATCCAGCAGGTTTTTTAGTACCTTCTTGTGTTTTTTGACTTTATCAGGATGATGATCAGCTAAGTTCACCAGTGCATAAAGCGAGTTGTTGACCATCTCTCCTTTTTCTATGTAGTTGACGATGAGCTCGAGGTATGGAAGCACCTCATCCGGACACGTTTCCGCTAGTGATGCCACGACAGCCATGTAGTTGGAAAGAGGTTCCCTCTTCAGAAGATCTACAACCTTTTCTAAAGCCGGAAGTACATCTTTTGGATATCCCTGTGAGATATATGCCAGGGCCCCAGCAGCATTCTTTCTCACCTCTAGTTCGTCATCTAGTAGATCGATAAGTTCAGGGACTGCTCCCTTGACCTTTTCTGGTTGGTTCTCTGCTATCCTGGCAGTCAACCCTGCCATGTTCTGCCGGACTACTGGTAGGTTTGAGTCGTAAAGTTCGAAGATCTTATCGATGTGAGGGAAGATCGTTTTAAAGTCTGTATATTTAGGGTTGTTAAGCATGTGTGATGCTATGACCTTTTCACTTTTCTTCCCGTCTTTCACCATCTCGAAGAGTTTCGGGATATCGGAGGATGTTAGTCTGTACTTGAGTATGGTACCGCATCTTTTACACCTACTCCTGCTCTGGTCGATCTTCTCCAGGTCTTCAGACCTACAGTTCGAGCAGCGTGCTGTTCCCTCCTCGTAAAGCACTGTCATGGAGAGTACAGATTCCATACCGGCAGGCCAGTTCAGACCGAAGGGTTCGAAGATATCGAACATATCACCTAACTCTCCGGTAATATCTTGAACAGGTAGAAACTCAGATCGTCTATATAGCCATCGTCGATCAACCTCAGATCGACCTCGATGTGATCGGGTATATCACCATTCAACCGTTTGAAGATCTCGTTCTTTGCGGTCTTCGGTATATCTTCTAGATCATACTTTCTCTTTACTAGATCCTTACTATGGATGGGAAAATTTTTCCTTGATAGGTAGCCTTCGAATAATTCATCGGTTATCAATATGAAATATAGATGGCTCTCTTCTTTGGAGTACAATTTCAACTTGAATAGATCTGAAAGGATAGAACCGTAATGTTGTGTCCGAGGTCTGTTTCTCCCAGATGGTATCGGTCTCATATACTTTATCTCTATACAATTCAAACCATCATGGATAAAACAGAGATCCCATCTCTGAGACCTGCTTTTATGACAGGGGTACTCTGCAAACACCCTGTATGAACCAAGAGCTTCTGATAATCTATAACCCATCTCCATCCTGAATGTGTCTTCTGATAAAACGTGGTTACCGAGCTTGTTTTCTATCAATCTTTTCTTTTTTTCTGCTGAGACCAAGAAATCATCCCACACATCTTCGATATCCATCTTTTCCACCTCTATTTTACATACCCAGCGTGACCATCGACACCTAGGTTTCTGACGAACCATGATCTCTGTATCTCTACATCCTTTAATCCGAGTCTGTCGCCACACTGTTTACATATGGCACCATCTACTTGACTCGATCTGACATCGATCTCCTTTTTGCATACTTGGCAGTATATTCCGGGCATCTTAATCGCTTTAGGTATGACGAGCGTCAATATTAAATATTACGACGTTTTAAACGTTTAAATAGATTAAAATGGCATTGATGAAAAAGAGAGTCCATGTAGCCCCTTTGGGTTATGAATTGGACAGGATCGTAGAGCCATTGGAAGAACTGAAAGCCGATGAGTTCATACTTATCATACAGAAGGAAGAAAAACTTGGAAAAGATCATCAGAAGAACGTTGAGGACTGGTTGAAAGAGCACGATGTAGAGTATAGGATCGAAGAAGCTGAACTATTGGATCTGGTAGATTGTATATCGGTCTTCGGAAAGATCGTTCACAGACTGAAGGATGAGGGACACGATGTTTACGTCAACATATCTTCTTCGACCAGCATCTCGGCGGTGGCTGCTTCTTTCGCAGCCACGCTTTGGGACGCTGAGCCCTATTATGCAAGGCCTGAATACGTTGTACACGAACACGAAAGGGAACCTGGGGAACCGATGTCTAGAGGGTTGAAGGACGTAATCCCGATACAGAAACTGCACTTTGAAAGACCGGATGAAGAACTCCTCCGGATATTACAGTACATCGATAGAGAAGGTAGAGGTAGAGACAACACTGTCAGAAACAGGGATGTTATAGACTTTTTAGATCGAGAGGGATATCTAGATGTTGGTGAAGGTGTGAGAAATCGGAGTCAATCTTTGAACAAAAAATTCCGGGAGAGGTACAGGAAGGAACTCGAGGAGAAATGGAGTTTCGTGTACCTGGAAGGGGAGACAAGAGCCAGGAAGATCGGATTGACGAAGAAGGGAAAGCAGTACCTGAGGATGTTCGAGTATCTGGTTTGAAAGGGGATGTTGATATCTTGTTTGAATATATTGGTTAGCGATCTCATCACCTAACATATATGATGTATGAAAGAATATTTTTAATTGTTATTCAATAAGGCATTGTAGATGGAAGCAAAATGTAAAGAATGTGATGGTACCGGGAAGTGTACAAAGTGTGATGGAAGCGGGAGAGATAAACATGGTCTCTTTGGTTTAGGTCTAATAAACGAATACTGTAAAAAGTGCTCGGGCTCAGGAGAATGTAGATCATGTGGAGGGACCGGGACTGTATCTCAATAATTGAGTTATATTATAACATTTATGGAAAGCGTTTATTTTAGAAAAAGGCTGTTTTTTACAAATAAATTAAATAGTTTTCACCTTTTAGATAAAGAAAAGTTCTTAGA
>JAWOGF010000064.1:0-38507 GCA_046497075.1 Candidatus Saliniplasma sp. | reverse complement strand
GCGCCCCGGCCGGGATTCAGTAAAGAATATTCACAACAGTTCATATTCTTCACGCTCGTTAATTATAGAATAATTAACTCGTGAAACAAATCCCTTTAAAAGAAAATGAAGAAGCGCCCCGGCCGGGATTTGAACCCGAGTCGCAGCCTCGACAGGGCCACATGATGGGCCACTACACTACCAGGGCAATTGAGTACGATTATTCCCTAACAAAGTTTACTATTAAAATATTACTGTTGATAAGATCTGATAAATCTAATCTATAATTACTCTTGAAAGATAGATTATAAATAACACTGGATTTCATGTTGAGGGTAAAAATAGGTGAAAACAAGGCCAAAACTTGAAATATTTATTTGTCTATCAATTGGAGAATTAGAATGAACGTGATGAATTATATCAAAGAGAAGGTAAGCCAAGAAACACTACACATGGGTCTGATCGACCCCGATGAACAAAAGCCGTCTAAGGCTGGTGAAATAGCTGCACTTCTTGAAGAATCTGATAGTGATGCAGTGATGGTAGGAGGCTCAACAGGAATAGAAAAGGAGAAACTAGATAAAACTGTGAAAAAGATCAGAGATTCTACGGATTTACCAATCATATTATTTCCATGTGGTGCTTCTATGATATCACCTTACGCCGATGCTATATATTTTATGAGTATGCTGAATTCAAGAGATATGACTAAGGTAATTGGTGAACAAGTGATTGGTGCTCCTATAATAAAAGAATTGGGTATAGAACCACTTCCTATGGGATATCTTATCATAGAACCAGGTATGACAGTAGGAGATGTAGGAAAAGCCGACCTTTTGCCGAGAAACAATCCATCTATAACTGTTAGTTATTCTTTAGCTGCACAGTACCTGGGCATGGAACTTATCTATCTAGAAGCTGGCTCCGGAGCACCGGAACCGGTCCCCAAAAATATAATAGAATCGGTTAAGGAAAACATAGATGTTCCTCTTATCGTTGGAGGTGGCATCAGGAGTCCTGAAAAAGCTGCTGATATAGCAAAAGCCGGTGCAGATATAATCGTCACTGGTACAGTTATCGAAGAATCTAAAGATCTTAGTGATAGATTAAAGGGTATAATCTCAGCTATAAAGTAAGTAAGTGATAATATTTGTTTAAAGTCTTGATCATAAGAATCGATGTAAGAAGTAGATATTTTAACATACCTTCCCCAAAAACTAAGGATTATCTTTTCCATATAATCATTACTTATCTGCATCCATAAGTGAAAACCTATTTATATCGATTATAGATAACCTGTTAGAAAGTATAGCCCCGTATTGTAGCGGTCAATCATACGGGCCTTTGGAGCCTGTGACCCCGGTTCAAATCCGGGCGGGGCTATTTTTTAGGGTCAAAGGGAGGATTAAAGGAATTTGATTATCCGGATGATATACAATAAATTCGCATATAGAACATAAGTCTATCATTATGATTATTTTATTAGAATCTTATTTGTATCATTTTAATGTATCATTTTTTGAAATATGTTGTAATACTACATAACCATAAATTGCTTTTATACATTATAAATAAATGTGGTAACGCATATATCAAATATAAATGTTAATGTACATTAAATATGGGTATAGTGTACAGTATACATAACCGTAAGTAAATTTAAAATATTATACTTTAAAGCAGTTAACAAGATACTTTATATTTTACCTATACAAATTATAATATAAGTTTTGTTACAAATACAACAAACCGTGTATGTATTATTTTACTTAATTATTATACAATTTTACGTTATACCACATATTTATTAGTTTTATACCATATCTACGGTTATGGTTTTTTATGTTTAACTCCTCTATTTTCGGGAAGCTCCATAAAACACTAATTTTCACCTCGGGAGGATACCCTCAAGAGCTGTATTTTGACGTTTTATGAGCTTTTGGGCTTTAAATACAAAAATTATAAATACTGTATAGTTGAAAAGTCGGAAAACATATCTAATACGACGTAATACTTTTATAATAAAAGGGTAGATGTCGGAAATTATATTATTTATAACGTCTACTTTATCGATGTTTCCTTTGCAGCCGTTATAAATATATGTCAAAAATTATTTAATATCCCTTTTGATCATCTAGAAAAATAGTGTAGATCTACGGAAAATTGGATATACAAATATTTAACAAAACCATGATTTAATTATTAAAATTAAAAATCTATGTAGTAACGTTATAGAGTTACAAAGTTAAACATTAGTATTTATTGTTGGTTATTTGATATTACCGGATATGCGTAGGTATATGTAAATTAGTTTATAGTTATTGCATTACCAATACCACATAATTATTAAATCATTAACAACAATCAAATCAATTTTGCCCGTATAGATATCCCGAGTTCGACTATCGCTAAATTATCTTCGTAAGCGGGACCGGGATTAACGTAAACAGTTCCAGCTTCTTTCATAATACCTCTACTTTCATGTACATGGCCACTCAAAACTAATTTTGGATCTATGTTAGATATAACATCTAAAAGTCCTCTCTCTCCGATATGTTTTCTCTTCGAAACCTCGTCTAAAAAACCGTATGGGGGAGAATGGAGAACAAGTATATTAGCGTTAAATGCAATCTTTTCAAATCTTAACAATCTATCTTGGGAATAATTACTTCCAGAAATACCTGCAAAAACAAAATTAGATGTTTCGTAATTAGTCATATCTAAATTCACTCCACCTACCTCTTCGAATGATTCTTTGATATCAGCTGGATCACAGTTTCCAGTAACACCAATAATAGAATCTGCACCTATTTTTTCTAATATATCTATAGCTTCCTCTCTATCACCAAAGTTTGTTATATCTCCACAGATAACTACTGTATCTGGTTCATGATTATATATCGCTGCATTGATTCTGTTTATCGACCTATAAGAACCGTGAATATCCGAAACAACTAGGATCTTGAAACTCATAAAAATGCATAATAGAAGCCAATCATTAATCTTATGCTATTCCCACTTGTTTTTATTCCCACTTGTTTTTTATCTTGTCCCAGTTACATTCTTCTACTTTATATTCTGGCTTTCCAAAACATTTTCTCAAATTGTCTCCCCCAATATAGCAATATGCCTTTTCAACGGAGCCGTCTTCCAATTCAACATCAACTACTTCTCTTTTAAAAAATGGTTCTGGATCTTGTGCACCTTCGATCCTGTCGTACTTATCTAGTACTCTTTCGATATCTGATAACACAAACATTTTTCCTTTTACTTCTCCATCCCCGTCAGGATCTAAAAAGGGGAATCCTTCGACGACATAGAGGTCACCTTCTACTATACCGTTCTTTGTTTCTTCGATATATTTATTTAAATCAATCCCGAAGTTGGGTTCCTCGTCTTCATATCTCAATGTTCCGTATGTGAATAAGCTGTCCATCACTTTGTTATCTTATAATCCATTATTTATACTTCACTCATAAATATCATCAGCAATGAAAAAATTTAAAGAACACATTTTAATAGTTAAGTTTTGATTCCTATCTGATAATGTGCCAGGAGAACTAGAAAAAACCAAAGTTATCGTCAAGGACGAGAAAGAAGGTAACAGATTGTACAATAAGGGATATTTCGGTAAACCTATTTCGGGTGGAGGATTAGAACTGAACCTTATAGAAGCTATCTATCTTCTTGAAGCTAAAAGATTGGTAGTAAAGGATCCTGATGGTAAAGAAATATCTAAAAAAACACTTTTAAGAAAGGCTATGGAAAAAGATAAGAGAGTAGATGTCCTATATCAGGTTTATAGGGATATGCGTTTGAGAGGATATGTATTAAAAAAAGCATCGGATCCAGCTGATTTTAGAGTGTATCCAAGAGGAGGTGGACCCAGTAAAACACCTACTAAATACTGGGTGAAGGCAAATCTAGAAACTGACACCTTCGATATCAAGGATATAGAAGATATGTATAATATCATCGATAAGTTGAATAAACGAATGATTATCGGTTTACTCGATCTAGAAGGTGATGTTACATACTACAAAATATCGACATTAGTCGTAAATGGCAAGATGAAAAAATATGACGGAAATGAGATCGAATCTGTGTTAAACGGGTATAAATGTATAATCGAGGAACCGGATGAAATTCTTCATGAAGAGCTATTTTACGGCAATATTATGGATAGCTATATCGAGATATCTTTATTAGAAGCTATATATCTTATGGAGTGTGGTTATCTTAATCTGAAAAAAGGGTCCGATGGTCCACCTATAACTTTAAAAGAATTAAAGCTTTATTCTTCTAAGATGGATGATAATTTCAATTTGAAATATGATATCTATAAACATTTACGAGACAACCACATGGTTCCTAAAACTGGCTTCAAATACGGTACTGCCTTTAGATGTTATAAAGGAGATCCAGACAATCACCATGCAGAATTTATTGTAGAACCTGTTGATAATGATTTTTCAACTTCATGGTATAACATCAGTAAATCTGTGAGGGTTGCACATAGTGTGAAAAAAACATTTGTTTATGCAAGAGATAAAAAACAAGAGCCGGTTTATTTTAAGATCGAAAGAGTGACGCCATAAGTTACCTTCTACTTTCTTCTTTCCTTCTTTAGCCTTTTACTAAGCTGTTTTAAAAATTTTTGTTTAGATATTTTCTGTTTATTGATGATGATTCTACCATCCTTCTTATACCAGGTACTGGGGTGTGCTTTGTGGTCTTCTTTCATGTTTGGAATATCAAAATTCTTCAAAATTTTACTGATTTCAGCAATATCTGGAGATGAAACAGCATATTTTTTTGGAACTCTTCTTCCTTCACTCCGGGAAAGTTCAACATCAAAATATTCCGGATAGATTACCCAAGTGTTTCGTTTTTTAAGTGGCATACTTATTCCTCTATCAAGATGGCGTTCACGATGCCATCCTGACCAGGTCTAGAAGTGATCTTTGCCTTACCTTCTTCAGTTTCGATAATAGCACCTTTCGTCAAGATGTTCCTCTGAACATAGTTAGGATTTGAAGGGTTTTCAAGAACATTATTTATTTCTACTTTTTTCACATTTCCACTTTTATCAGCTATATTAGCGGAACTCTCACTGACGACTCTAACCTTTTGATTGCCTCCTAGTGATCGAACTTTCTTTCTTTTCTCCGGACCTATTATAGGTTTTTCATAATCCTTGCTGATCTCAAATTTACGCTTTTTTCTAGCGTATCTTCTCCTTCCACCTGTGGTCTTCCGTTTAGATTTACCTTGCCATAACGTCATCGTGAATCCTCAAATCCTGAGCAGTAATAAAACCATATATAAGTTTTGTGTGGGATATCTTGAGATTGATATCTATCTTTGAGGGGAATTTATTACAACAGCCCCAGCGGATAAAAGTAATGCAGATATAAATATACTAAAACCTACACCAAATATGGATCCAGTGATCAGTCTCATAATATTGTTACTTTCATAAGATGTAACCAATTGAATACCACCATCGAGTGCCATGGGTAAAACAAACAATGCTCCCAAAAGGATGAGTAAAAGATTCTTTTTAAATTCAACGATATTTGACTTAACAGGTATGAATTTCAATAAGATATCTTTATATTCGGTTTCAGGAACGATCATCGTCATCACAAGAAATCCAAGACTAAGTCCTGAAAATATTCCAACGTCTCTTGCACAAACTGGCATCTGATTACCGTTTATAGAGAAAGAACGGTAATATTTTTGATGACAGTTGAAATCACTGAATGTGTAAATAGCCCGTTGATAAGCAGGTAGTTCCTGCCATTTTTCTGGATAGGTCAAACGGTTTGCTTCTCCATCTAATCCCTCAACACTACCAGGTTCCAAAGTAAGTGGAGCTATGAATAGACTAGCTGTGTAAAAGAAAGCGAGGATAAATAATACTAGTGGGATCTTGTTGATCCTTTTTTCAAATCTTTTCAGTCCCAAGATGGATCTACCTCTTCTATGAATTCTACCTCTTCTATAAATTCTTCTCTTTTTATCGTTTTCTGATCCCCAGTTTCCATATCTTTGGTGGTAACTGTATTGTCCTTTATTTCATTTTCCCCCAACAAAATAGCATAGGCAAAATTCTTTTTATCAGCGTATCCAAGAGCTTTACCCACACTCCTATCCATCAAATCTATATCTGCCACGAAACCCATTGACCTCAATTCATCCAATATATCATAGGAATATCCATAACTCTCCTTACCTATCGGGATTATATAATAGTCTGGTCTATCTATCTCTGGTAATTTACCTTCTTTTTGCAGAGCTAAAATACTCCTATCGAACCCCATAGCAAAGCCTTTAGATGATATATCTATGCCGAAGATGTCTCCTAGATTATAATCCCCGCCGCCTAATATCTGTTTTTCCGCACCTAATGCATCTGCATCTATCTCAAAGACCACACCTTTGTAATAATCTAACCCCCTAACTGTACTTAAATCTACAGTTATATCTTTTTCATCAATATCGTAATGTTCTAACGATTGTAGTACCGATATCAGATAGTCTACGGGTTCAGGATCTTCTAGTAAGTCTTGTAACTCACCTAGACCAGATTTAAGGAAATCTGATAATTTTGATCCTAGTTCGTACTTTTCTGAGACTTCTTCTATCTCCCCCTTATCGATACTATGATAGATTTCCTGTTTCTTTTCCATTTTTATATCGTTCTCCCTCAAATACTGGTCGAGTATTTTTAGGTTAGAGACTTTCAATTGGAAATCATGCAATCCTATCTCTTTGACACACTTGTAAGCTAATGCTATATTCTCTGCATCTGCCCTTGAAGTATCTGGTCCAATCAGTTCAGTACCGAACTGCCAGAATTCTCTATAACGTCCCGATTGAGGTCTTTCATACCTGAATGAGGAACCAAAATAGAATAATTTCAACGGTTTGGGAAGTTCCCTCATATTCTCATTGTAGGCTCTGATAACAGATGCTGTAAATTCTGGACGTAATGCGATATCTCTATCTCCTTTGTCTTTAAAATGATATAATTCATCGACTATATCTGGTCCTGACTTTTTAGTAAATAGTTCAGTATGTTCAAATGTGGGTGTCAAAACCTCTCTATAACCAAAACTTTGTGATAAGTCCCTTAGTTTTTGTTCTATCTTACGCCTTATCTCCATCTCGTCAGGATCAAGGTCCCGTGTTCCCCGCGGTCTTTCTACCATATTTGGTCCATAGCTAATTTAATATTTAAGTCTTTTAATCGTTGGTTGATAAAATACCGCTATATCCAATCCACTCGAAAAGTTGATAAGTCAGATGTAATCTTAGTGATTTTATGAAAGAAGAATTGCCTGGAGATATTGCATTAAGATTTCTACCACATTTCCCAACAGTTTTGATTGGAACAGGGAACGGTAAAGATTCAAATCTGATAACAGCTGCTATGATACATGTATTCTCTATCGATCCACCGATGCTGGGAACGGGTATAGCCCCAGAAAGACATTCTTTTGGATTAATGAAACAACATAAACAGTTCACTGTAAATATTCCTACTGCTCAACAGCTGGATACAATATTGGGCTGTGGTAAGGTCTCAGGTAGTGAAGTTGACAAATTTGAAGAGTATGGTTTAACAAAAGAAGAGTCTAAAAACATCTCCGTGCCCGGAGTAGAAGAGTTTCCTCTCGTCTTTGAGTGTGAAGTAAAAGATCAGATAAAAACTGGCGACCATACATGGTTCATCGGTAAGGTAGTAAATGCTAAAAAATCCAATGGGTATGAAAGGAAGAATACCATCTTGTACTGGGGTGGCGAATTCCGAAAACCGGGTGAAAACCTTCAAGGAGATTGATCATCCCAAAATTCGGTCCATTGCCTTAGATAGATCATCCATCTTCTGTGAAAAACAGAACCGGACCATATCTTTTCCACCATATTCATAAAAACTCGTTCCGGGAACAACTGCTACACCTTTTTCTTTGACTAGATAATCTGCATATTCTACATCATTCATATCGATATTCTCAAGGGAGGCCATCATATAGTATGCCCCATAAGGTAAAGATGGTTCAAGCTCTGATTCTGAAAGTTTTTCGTAAACAAAGTCCCTTGCCTTTTGATAGTAATTCACCATATTACGGTAATAACTATCAGGTAATTCTAGTCCTTTGATGACAGCTGTTTGAAATGGTGTAGGGGAACAAACAGTTGTGTAATCATGTGCTTTTCTGATGGATTTCATCAAACTATTTGGTGCCGCTGAATAACCGACTCTCCATCCCGTGACTGAATATGCTTTTGAAAAACCACTTATAGTTATGGTTCTGTCCCACATATTATCTGTCGAAGCCAATGAGATGTGTTTCCCTTCAAAAACGATATGTTCATACATCTCATCTGTAACCGCTATCACGTCGTAATCTACACATAGATCTCTTAAGAACTCTAATTCCTTTTTTGAAAATACCTTTCCTGTCGGGTTATGGGGAGTGTTCAGTAAAATCATCTTTGTATTCTTATTTACACTATTTTTTATCCCTTCGAAATCAAGACTCATGTCGTTTTGTATCGTATTAAAGACTGGTTTTCCTGATGCCATGGTAACAGATGGAACGTAATTCTCATAGAATGGTTGGAAAATGATCACCTCATCCCCTTCATTGATCAAACCAAGCATAGTTGACATTATGGATTCACTGGCACCACATGTGATGGTAATTTCTTTTTCTGGATCATATTCGATATCATTAAAGTTCTTCAGCTTTTCAGATAATTTTTCTCTTAACTCACGCTTACCCCAAGTGATAGAATATTGGTTTTCACCCCTACCCCTTTCTATGGCCTGTATAGCTGATTCTTTTATTTTATCGTGCATTGGATACTCGGGGTACCCTTGTGATAGATTTATAGCATCGTATTTGATAGCTTTTCTAGTCATCTCTCTTATTACTGATTCAGTCAGACCTTCAACCCTTTCACTACCTCTCATTTTTCTACTCCCTTATGATATATGTTCCGTCATTTTTATCGAGTGCTTGATAGAGTTTTTCAGGAGATGTTATCAAAACCTTTTCACCACCCCGCTCTAAAAAATGGATGGAAGCTTCGATCTTAGGACCCATGCTTCCTGGAGGGAAATGTCCTTCTTCAAGATACCTTTTAGCGTCTTCTAAAGTAATCTTGGAAAGAGCCTCCTCATCTTCCTCTCCAAAATTCAGATAAACTTTATCCACTCTGGTTAACATGATATAAAAGGTTTCATCAATATCTGAGGCTAAAACTGCACTAGCTAGGTCTTTATCTATAACTCCTTCAACTCCCTTTAGTTCACCTTCTTTTCTTATTACTGGAACACCGCCACCACCTGCAGCTATCGCTATATATCCATCCTCGCCACTGAATACTATATCTGAAATTATTTCAGATTCTATTATCTCTTTAGGTTTGGGAGAAGGAACTACCCTGCGGAATTTTCCATTAGATGTTTTTTTCATGACCCAATCCCTCTCTTTTTCTATCCTTTTCGCCTCACTCTCATCGTAATACGGCCCTACAAACTTATTTGGATTATCAAAAGCCGGATCGTCTTTATCTACCAATACCTGGGTTATTAGACTTATTATACTCCTATCGATGCCATTATTATTCAATTCATTTTTTAAGGTCTGTTGGAACATGTATCCAATCTGCCCTTGGGATTCTGCGCCACAGATATCTAATGGCATAGATGGGACAGTTTTTGCAGCGAACTCGTTTTGGATAAGTATATTTCCTACCTGTGGTCCGTTTCCATGAGTAAAAACTATATCGTATCCATCTGAGATCATATCTGCTAATTTTTTACAGGTTTCCCTCATCCTTTTGAATTGATCTTTTGCGGTCCCTTCGTCTTCGGGTCTTAATAATGAATTTCCTCCTAACGCAACTAATGCTGTTTTCATGAGGAAAATCGCATAATTCCTGTTGTATTTATAATTTAAAGTTAAAACGTCGGAAATCAACAGTTATGAGGAAAAATGTTTATTTGATAATAGTATTAAGGGACATGTGAAACGGGGATTAAAATGGAATCATCTGAACTCAAAACTATAGAAAATAAGTACTCAAATAAAGAATATAAAGTTAAAATAACCTGTCCAGAATTCACCTGTTTATGTCCAAATAAAAGGGATCAACCTGATTTTGCCACTATTACTATCACTTACGTTCCTCGAGAAATGTTGATAGAGTTGAAATCATTAAAGTATTATATCGTTAGTTATCGGGGTGTAGAAATCTATCATGAGGAGGCTACTAATAAGATATTAAATGATCTTGTTGAAGTCTTAAATCCTCGGTTTATGAAGGTTCGGGGGGATTGGAATATAAGAGGGGGTATTACCACTATTGTCGAAACCGAATACGCTGCGGAAGATTGGGGAGGGGCCCCCTCAGAGATCAAAGTCAAAGAGTTAGAAAATACAGCGTCTCAGGTAGAATCTTCCTAGATTTAACAAAATAGGATCTCTTTATCGAAGGTTATCTACATTGATTATTGATTGTAATCTGTTCTAACTTATTAAACTTTAAAAAATAAAAAAGAGAGAGGAGGGAGAAGGGTTTCTGAATTCATCGATGCGTTTCTAAAAACGAATCGAGAGTAGGTTCAGAAGTTTCTTCTTTGGTTCCTTCTATAACACTCAGGGCTTCGATAACGGGTGGTTTTTCAGTTGATTCACTCTCCACCTCTCTCTCAGTAATTTGGTTTTCAAAACTAGAAAGGTTTTCGGATATTCCTATCGCATCCAATCCTATTTCGTGGAAGAATTCATTGATACACTCCATTTTCAGACGCTTTACCACCTTGTAAAGCATCTTTCCTGTCAGTTCAAAACCCTCTGTGAGGGTTTTTTTATCGTGCAGTAGTGTATGGTCGTTTTCGAACACAGTCGTCGCATGACTTATTTCGGTCAGATAATCAAGATGATCACTAGCCTTTTCGTATCGATTCGCTTCAGATGAGAAAGGCATCACTGCATAGGTGATGACCATCTTATCGTTTCTTTTTGCCAAGTCTGCGATCACAGGAGTTGCTCCAGACCCTGTTCCACCTCCCAGACCAGCTACTAGCACAACAAAATCTGCTTTATCTATTGCTTTCAATATCTGTTCCTCGTTCATCTGTGCAGCTCTTTTGCCTATCTTCGCATCACCATTAGCACCGTTACCATCTGTCAACTCTTTACCGATCAACATCTGGCGGTCTACATTCAAGTTACCTAGTACACTATTATCGGTATTGATACCGATTGTTTTAACGTCGTTCATGTTTTTCTCGTTGATGTATTGTACCGTGTTGCATCCACATCCACCTACACCGACTACAAAAACTTTGCTTTCATGAAGCAAACCATTTATGAGTTCTTGCACGGTTCCTTCCATAGAGTTTTCTTCAAGTTTTGGGTTTTCGGGGCTTTTATTGCTCATATACGTGGGCTCCTCCGATATTAGTTAGCGTTGTTAAACGCTAATCCGTCCTACACACTATTACGTTTCACTTTTGCATGTATTCCTTTTCACTGGTTTTTTCGAGTTCAAGTATGTTTTCGACTCTATTACTGGTTTCACCGATGACACCATATTTACTTTTAAGTTCTTCGAGATCTTCAGCCAATACACCTTTCTTAACCAATTGCTGGATCGCTGTTTCCCAGTTGTTAAAATGTCCAACAGATATCAGATAGTGGATTATATTTTTGAACTGTTTGGGCAGTGTTATCGTAGCTGGGATCTCTCTTTCATCTTTGCGAACACTGTGTCTATTGATGTATTCCATTGCGGCTTTTCTCAAGAAAGTAGACCTATTACTGAAATCATGTCTCTTTATGAAAGAATCTATGATCTCGAGGTCTTCGTCTGACACCCGCAGAGATATTTTCTTTTCCATACTTAACACACCTTATGCCCTGACTATGTAATACTTGTATTCCGAATGTATATACGGTTTTAGGTAGGGCGTAGGACATACTACATATGTAATTTAAGATATATAAAGATTTTCATGTTACCCGAGTAAACTCTCAGATATTAAATATATAGCAAATTGGAATACAGTTGTCATACTAAAAATTTTCTTTCGATGGCTACTTAACTATAAATAATAGAAGAAATTTCTATACCTCAAGGAGTGTATTATACTATGTTGAAAGTATTTAGATGTTGGATATGTGGTGAAACATATTTAGGTGAAGAGCGACCTACTGATTGCCCCTACTGTGGAGCGGATGAAAAATTTCTGAAGTTTGCAGAAGACTATGAAGAACCAGATGTTGAATTGACCGATGTATCTAGAGAAAATCTTGAGAGTGCACTTGAATTAGAAGTCGATAACGCTACCTTCTATTATTGTGCTTATGGAAGAGCGGAAGACACAAAAACTGAAGGCATGTTCAAAAGATTAGCTAAGGTCGAAGCAGAACATGCAGAAGCGATATGTGATTATCTAGATATCGAAGAGCCGGATATAAACAAGAAATCTGAAGACTGTTCTTATCATCTGCCTGACAATCTTGAGAGTGCACATTCTAGGGAAGATCGTGCCATCGAGCACTATAGAAAGTTTGCTTCTGAGGCTGAAGAAGAACGGGTCAAGGAATTTTTTGAAGCTTTAGTCGAGATCGAAACTGATCACTTAGAACTGCACGAAGGTGAGCTAGCCGAGTTGGAAGATACTCACTAACCGGTTAACCCTTTTTTTCTTTCTTTTCCATCCGGAAAATTTATTTCATAGTTCTCATTCTCACCAAAAGAAGATATTCATTTCCATTCGCAACGTATGAATCAAAAACATTATGTTTTTGATGAGTAAGTGGGATTTTCACAGAAAATGCCACCGTAGCTTAGTTCGGCAGTCCGTCAGAAAAGATTTCTAACTTACTTCCGAACTAATCTAAATGGCTCGTATCCACTCGCCACCGTAGCTTAGTTCGGCAGAGCGGCTGACTTGTAATCAGCAGGTCGGGGGTTCAAATCCCTCCGGTGGCTCTCGTTTTTTCTTATACCGGGTTTAAGGCCTGTACAAAGTTTTAATAATAATAAAGTTTTATTGAATAAGCTTATACGCCCTACCCACACTCCGAATCCCCACATACCGGGCACAACCAACATCCTTCTGTTGGTATCATCTCATTATCACACTGTTCGCATTCTTTACCCATCATATCACTTGATACACATAAACATAATTAAAGAACAAACTTAACTATTTCTAGCAGGGAGATCAGTGAAAGTGAATATTACGGATTCTAAGCTTCCAACTGCTTCAATATCTTTTCTATCTTTTCCTCATCATATCCAAACGGTGATAGTATCTCTTCCAACGTCCGATAAAAATATTTTAGGTAAAAACTTCGATCATAATGTTCAACCTCTTTTCCTTCGATCTTGACCTTTTCTAGATAATCTTTACTTTTCTGGTTGGTAATTATATATCTGACTGATTCTCCAGGATGAATTGATATCCCCTCATCTTCATATTGGAGTAGAGCCGCTTTCGTTCCGATAAGAGTACTATATTCCTCCGCTTGCTTAGATACTGTTTTGGTGAAGTAGAGTTCATTAAAATCGACTTTCTCCCCTTTCAACCGTATGAAATCCATTTTTATTTGATTTAGAACTTCACCTGTCCTTTCTTTCAACTCCTCTTTACTCTGAGCATCTTTCAAGCCTTTCAATACTTTTTTCTGGACAGTTTTAAAGAATTTCGGAGTATCTCGACGCCTAGCATATATACCTCTCATCTCCAGTTCCCCATCTAAAATCCCGTAATATCGGTTCGCTACCCCCAGTCCATCTGATTTACTCGGAAGAAAAATTATCCATTTGTAAGCTCCCTCTTTTTCAAGTAGAATCTCTGTTTCACGTTCCACTTTTTCAATCAACTCATCTAGCTCTTCTCTACTCCCTTTCAACCATAGCGAATCTACTATACCGTGGATCAACTTGTAACCCTTATCCTGGGCAATATCCGCAGCTTTTATCAATATATGTCTACCGTATGCTGTCACACTTTCATGAACTTCTATATTACTAAACCTAGCCTTTTTATAGCCTGTGTACCCGAAACACGTAACTAACAGCCATTTCAGCGTATCGGCTCGCTTAGAAAAGCACTCATTCTCATCCCTCATACTTTTGTATTTCTGCCTCCGCTGTATAAGCGGTGAAACGACTTTTGGTATCAGACCCCGACGTCGATCACACACTTTATATCCTAATTCGGGAACCTCATGGTACTCACTACAGTCACATCCGATAGTCTCTGGTGATAAGTTGTATTTGTCGATGATAGAGGGATACATACTCGCAAAATCTAATTTTAGAACGTTAAAATGAACTCCCATATTAGGTTCGAATATATGCCCACCCCTATCAGCTTTCAACAATTGCTCAGCACTTTTGAATCTTTCAGAGATGTTCCTTTTCCATGGTATGAGATATCCTTCATTCATGGCTTGTTCAAGCTCCATGGCATCTATAGCACTTCCAGGACTTCTTCTAGCAAGCTTCTGAAGGGGTATCTTTGAAAGTCGAGAGATCTCTATCAACCCATCAAGACCTCCCTCACGGTATAAAAAGGAATTCTGTACGTCGATGTGGATCCTACCTTTCAGGTGATAGGAAGGCGGTTTGTAGATGACTCTGCCGTAGGAAACGTGGGATGAACCCTCTTTCGGTGTATGTATGGCGCTTTCTCGACCTAACTCCAATTTTTCTCCATTGACCCTAGCACGATGAGAAAGGTATGGTATCAAAAAAGGGTCTCCATTAGACGTTAAGATCACATCCGGATTCCTGATCTTGATCTCCCTGTTGAGTTCTTTGATCATATCTATTTCACCTCCCTTTATCACCTGATCTCCTAGACTTATCGAAGATATTTGATCACCCATAGTTGGGATACCTTTAGTTTTGAACTCAACTGAAAGTGATACTTCTCGGAGAGATGGTAGAGAATAGTGGATGTCTGAGTGACTCTCCAGTTCCCTCCATCCGTTTTTTTTATCGACGAGTGAATAAGGCCGTACTTCATTCTCTATCAGATACCTTTGTCCTAAAGGTATATCGACATTATAAAATTCATAATTATCGTATCCATCAAAAAAATGCAAAGCCTCTGCTTGTTTTCTAGGATCGAAGACATGTCCTGGAGATATCTCTAAAACTTCTTTTCCTACGTTATCATATATAGTAGTTTTTTTAGAAACGTAACTCGTTTCGAACCCCATATCTTGATAGAATTCTTCGACATCCCCGTAGTTCCTATCAGAGGCTTCGACGTAAAAAAGAGGATCATAGTCTTCGAAGATCTTATATGTCTTATCACTGGTCCTCATCCAGAGAACCATCTTTTTTCTTTTTAGATCCGGATAAATATCCAATATCCATCCTTTCATCTTCCACCTTCCTTTCAAGTCTAGCTAGGGTCTTTTGGTGTTCGAGTAAAATCGAAATAAACATCGATTCCATGGGATCTGGGTTAGCTTGGTATTGAGCAGCGGAGCCGTGTCTCTTAGCATTTATCATCAGTTCCTCAAAGTACTTCCGTTCTTCTTTTCTAAGAGCTTTTTTGAAATTCGACCATTCTGAGATTATTTTATCGAGTTCCTCCCGATAAGTGGGCACACTTTTCCCCATATCTCTCACCTCCAGAATTCTTTGTAAAGATCTCTACATACGGATCAGCAACAGCACAGTATATATTTCGGTCCAAAACCAACTTTCTTAATCTTCTTATACACCTAGCTCGAAGCCATGTCCCCTCCTCCTCTTTTAAGTCCTCTAAAAATCTACTGCTGAGGTCTACTAGACCAATAAAGATTATACTATCGTCGCTGTTAACTATTTCCGCAGCTTTATCTACCATATCTTTTAGTTGATAGGCCGTAAAACCTCTACAGAGTAGGATCTTGGTTAATATCTCATCTTCCTCTAAATCCAGTTCTTTACAAACCCTTATAATCCAATAGGGATCGATCTTTGCACTCCCATCTATGATAAGGGCTCTCTTTTCTGAACCGTTCACTATCTTCACGGCAAGTGAGCTTATGAAACGATGGTTGCGCGTTCGGAACGTCTTGATTTTCCCTTTTTCTATAAACGCTTCAGGTTTCATGGGAGATAATATTTCTATCTCTAGGTATAAGAATGGTCATATAGGAGAGAAGAGTGAAAGTGAAGACATTTGAATTTAAACCATAGAATTCCCTTTGGATTTATATATCACTTTAAAATTTCGATTACCATGAAAGTAGACGTAGAAGGCGAAGGAGTAGTGAAATTGGAACCCGGAAAGCTTGTATCGGACCTCGTTAAGAAACTCGATCATCACCAGGATTCGGTTATAGTATTGAACGATGGCGAACCTTTGCCACTCGATGAGGAACTAGATGAAGATATGAACCTCAAGGTTGTCTCTGTTGTTTCTGGTGGATAGGTTTTCTTTTAGGAAGAGATATAACGCTCATGATATTCTCATAGAATTCTGGCATTATCTCGAATACTATCAGCATGAGGATTATCAGGAGTATCACAGAGCCTGTTTTAGCTATCTGGTTGTGAGCTGTATCGAATGAAGTTATATTTTCATAGGTCAGATAGATGATCAGGGCGTTTCTAAGGATATTGGCGATGTATAATGTAGGAACGATCACCAGTAAGCTTTTTATTTTTCTTTTGATCACCGCCTCGGTAGAATAGATCAAAGCGGCTCCGGCAGCTATAGCTTGAAGTCCGGTGCACGCTAGTATGATGTTGATATTAGAACCCTGAATACCGACCTTGATGTTCTCATAACTGGTTCTGTAAAATAGGGAAGTTTCCCCATATACTATCGGTCCAACTGTAAAATCGTATCCCATCAGTTCGGTTATAAACACAGTATGGTCCGCAACTACCTTTATCAAGTATCCTGAAACTATCGGCATCCTCTGTATACTGAAATAAATTAACATCCCGATGGATATCCCGCCGGCCAAAAAGCGCATGACTTCTGGGTCTTCATCCCATTTTTTTGAAAGATATTCGTTGTATGCAAAATAGAGAAATAGTGGAAGTGTTATGATACATAGAATCGCATTGACATAATCCGAGATCGATATAAAATATGGGGCTTCTGTTACCCAAAATATTCCTAAAAGTGCGAACCCCAGGATTCTAACATGATGTTTCCTATATTCATATATAAACCCAAATAGCAAGGTAAAGATGCCGATCCATAATATAACTTCAGAATATGCGATCAATTTTTCACACCTTTTTACAATATTTTACTTCTCTATTTTAACCAACTAAACAAGGTTATAGATAAATATATGGGTGATATATATGAGTGATTGGATATCCTGTCGCCGAGTTATACCATGGTCTTGGAAAACATATAAATATTACATGCAATTAACTCCTTTAACGAGCAACATGACGGCCATAGCGGTGGGGTAACACCTGGTCTCATCCCGAACCCAGAAGTTAAGCCCACCCGCGTTCTCTGCTGTACTGTGGTGCGCGAGCCCACGGGAAGCCTAGGTCCTTCGCGGACCCCTGGACCGATGGCTTAGGTTAGGAGCCTGGCTCCCTTCGGGGAGTAAGGTAAACCTAACTGTTTGAAGGCTACTTTCGGCCCTTGGCCCGCTGTCAGTTGCTCACTTTTACTCTTATTTTCTAATATATCCATATGATTGATACCCTTATGATTCTAATGATCCTAAAAAGTGATAATACTGGAAATACAGTAAAAGCGTATGTATCTATACATTTATAGTGTATATATTTATATTCTAAAATCTAAGATAGAAAGAAACTAAGATAGAAAGAAATATAGAAAGTGATAGGTATTTACTCTTTTATCTCTCCGTACCCGATAAGATGCCATTTACCTTTGATCCTTCTACTTATAGCTATCCTCTGTCCGGGTTCGGCACATACTGCTCTTTTCAATTTAACGGCTGCCTCGTCACCTCTTGCTGAGGTTACAACCCCAACAGTTGTTGCAGTACCAACTGTGAGCATCAAAGGTTCTCTAGTTTTTATCTTTTCAACTTCTTTGTCTTTCTCCATACCCACGACCTTATCCAGTAGATTAACTTCCATAACGAAATCTTCCTGTATAGGGGGCAATTCTCCAGGATAACCTATTACGTGCCCTACCAGTGAATCGGATTTTGTAAGGTTTGGGTCTAGTTTTGTACCTATACCGATCAAGCCACCAGGTTTTGCGTCTTTCAAAGATATTTCACCTGAATTGAGCGACTCTACATTGGTGATTATTTGTTCCCACCTTGTCTCTCCATGTTCCTCAACTTTGTTACCAGGAGATATCTCTATCTCATCATCTATTTCTAAGATTCCTTTAGACAAAGATCCCCCGATTACTCCACCTTTCAGATTCTTGATCCCCGTACCTGGTTGATTTATATCAAATGACCTTGCAACCGTGAGTCTAGGTGAAGCATCAGTATCTAATTCTGGTGTAGGTATGTGTTTTTCGATAGCATCTATCAATATATCAATATTTACATCATGATGTGCTGAAACAGGTATTATCGGAGCATCTTCTGCTACAGTACCTTTAGTAAATTCTTTGATCTGTTCATAATTTTCTTTCGCTTTTTCAGATGTGACCAGATCTATCTTATTTTGTACTATAATGACATTATCGACTCCTGTGATGTCTAGCCCCATAAGATGTTCTTGAGTTTGAGGTTGTGGACACGGTTCGTTGGCGGCTATGATAAGTATTGCACCATCCATCATAGATGCACCTGAAAGCATAGTAGCCATCAGTGTTTCATGACCAGGTGAGTCAACGAAAGAAACAGCTCGCAAGAATTCTGCTTCTCCTCCACATTTAGGACATTGATCTGACACGGAATATGCTTCGATACCTTCACAATCTTTGCATCTGTAAAAGGCAGTGTCAGCGTAGCCTAATTTTATGCTGATACCTCGTTTTGTTTCTTCTGAATGTCTATCTGTCCATTCTCCGCTTAAAGCCTTAGTTAATGTCGTTTTTCCGTGGTCTACGTGACCGACTAAACCTATATTTACTTCAGGTTGTTTTGGTACTTTCATCAATTATTCTCCTTGTTCTTTTTCTTCAAAAATATCTTTAATAGATTTAGGTCCGTGTTCTACGACCTTCATATTTAATTGGCTGATCTCTGGGGAAATAGTGTTTCCTCGTACGGTTTTCTTTTTCTTAACTCCCCCGTCCATATTCTTGAATCCGACCCCACCTTTTCCAAGGATCTTTTTCCTTCCTGGACCCGGAATATTCTTTTTCATCGGGAAACCGTCAAAATCACTTCCTCCAGAGATTCTCAACTTATAACCTGGAAGGTTAACGAATATACCATCTACTTCATCATTAATCCTTTTTCCGATTAATGAATTTGCGTGATGTCCTTCAACTTTCGTTTGGTATGACTTTCCATTTTTTGGATCCGAAATAACAACCTCAAATTCTACCATCTGTAACACCCATTATTCTTTTTATTTAGTATCTTTTGGAAGGATTATATCCTTCTATTATAAAGCTTTGGGGGAACATCATAAGACTGCTACAGTCGTAAGGCAGTCCATCACATTGTCAGGCAAGTTTTAAATATTACCTACCTATACTCCCGAGTAAAGAGGTGGCTGGATGGAAGAAACCCTCTGTTCAATAGAGATAGTAAAAGATGGTAAAGGTTACAAAGCTAAGGTCCAAACGAGTTTAGGAAGGTATGTAGAATACCATAATGAGGATTTTGAGAATCTTCTACAGCAAGTGTACGAAGACATCCAAGAGGAGATAGAAACTACATTATAAACGGACATTATAGATGGATCTCTTTTTTACTTTTCATCCATAAACTCCTGCGATGATTCTATCAGTACATTTGAAAATTATATATAACCCCTGTGTATTCGAGAATTTAAGAAGAGATGGTAACAATGGTAGATGAAAAGAACAATAACGACGAATATGAAGAAGTGATATCTAGTTATTATGAGGGACGAGGAGTCAGTTCCATGATATCTTTAAATGTAGATACTATGGAGGCCGACACCATTGCAGAAAAGTTATCCGGTTTTGATAACATCGAAGACGTTTTCCTGGTCACTGGCGACGTGGATATAATAGTAAAAGCACGCTTCAAAGATTATGACCATATGAAAAAATTTCTTCTAAATAAGGTCTCCCAACTCGACGGTGTTGAAAATCTTCAGAGTCAGATGATAATCACAACATATAAGGAAAGAAATCAGATAATCGCTATTGAAAACTCCCCGGAGGAATAAAACAAATCCGATTATAGATTTCTAGTGGATCTCATCCATCTCCCAGTCATCCCATTTTTCTTCCTTTCTTGCGATTAAAAATTCGATGGGGGTCAATATTTTAGTTCTATAATTTCTATCATCATCCAAAGCGATCCTGGGACAGGCGGTGTTTACTGCACAATCCCATTGAAAATCATCTACTAGGCTTGGCTCAACTTCATCGAATTCTGTTACAATAATGTCAGATTTTGTTTCTTTGAGGATATCTATAATTTTCTCTCTCCGTTGACCAGATTTCTGTGAAAGGATGACGCCTACTTTCTCCGCATCTTCTGAAGCACTTATAACTGCAAACCGTTTTCGTAGTAATCTGTCCATCTTGTTCTCAGTTGATGAAAATTCACCGCTTACAGGATTGAATATAAAAACATCATCTTTTAAAGACATAGAAAGTCCTAACGGATGAAATCTACCCGTACCGATATACAGATGAGTATCAGCATCTGGAACTTTCGTAGAATAATTACATCCTAAAACCTGACCAGGATATTTTACTCGTGGATCTCCTTCCCCCACTATAGTTTGAAAACCCTCTTCTTCAAGGATATCTCTCATCTTTTTTAGATGATCGATATGTTGGATAGATGCATAAAGTGCTACATCCCCTTCCAATCTATTAAAAAGCTTGTCTGTAGGGGAGTTCCATCTCTTACTCCTCCCTTCGAGATACACCACCGGGTATCCCACATCTAAATTTTGGATCTCAGAATGTCCTATATGGATCAGTAAATCAGCGTCACCGATATCTAAAGGGATATCACATGCTCCATAACACGTTCCCCCCCATAATTTAACTTTGACCCCATATTCTTCAAGTATTTTGACTATCTTATGTGATTTTCTTCTTAGGCCATCCGGTAACTGGAGTAAAATCTTCTCGGCATCTATTTTTTCGATTTTACTTTTAGCTTTTTGGATATCGATCTCGAATTCATCTAATTTCAATCCACTCATACATAATCTCCAAGTGTTCTTATCATCTCGTCTATACTACTTTTACTTACATGCGGCATAACTACGAACCTTAATCCAGGTGGATTGACTGTTCTAGATATATTAAAACCTTCTTTCTTCATGGCTTTTACAGTACTCTTTGGATCTTCATGGTGAAAAGAGGCTATATTCATAATTGGAACTATTATGGGTTCAAACCCTAGTTCCTCCATTTTTTCTATCAGATAGTACGTATTCTCCATACACTTATCTACTATTTTCAGATACCCCTCTTTCCCCAGGTAGTTCAACGTTGCCCAAAATGCTGGTATGGGGGCACTAGATCTAGTACCTCTTATAGTCTTTTGATCTTTACCAGTCAGATATGGAGATTCTATGGATAAAGGCGAACCCTCTTTAGAAAACATGAGCCCAAATGGTATCGTTGACATCCCCATCTTATGGGGATCTAGAACATAGGTGTCTATATTTTTAAAATCAAACTGATAACATGTTTGTTCGTACTCTAACTCTTTTAAAAATGGTAGCACAAAACCTCCGAAAGCTGCATCTACATGGAAGAAGGTGTCATCACATAATTCAGCTATCTCATCGATGGGATCGATCTGCCCAAGTTCTGTAGTTCCAGCGATACCTACAACGGCGGCAGTTTTCTCGTCTATCTCTTCTTTTATAATGGATACATCGACTCTGTAATCATCGTCAAGGGGAATATAAATCGGTTCCATGTCTAACAGGTTACAGGCCTTCTGGAAAGAGAAATGAGCACTCTCAGGTATTAACACTTTTCTTTTACCAGATACGTTTCTTGCCCTCCATAAAGCTATGATGTTACCTTCAGTTGCACCGCCAACAGACAGTACTTCTTCGAATTCACTGCCGATAAGAGATCCAACGGCCTCATGAACCTTTTTTTCTATATCTTTCGTTCCCTCGTAAAGGCCTGGATTGCCAAGATTTGATTCCAGGAACATCTTATGAACCTTTTTACCTACATCCACAGATTCGGTACACATGGATCCGAGTATCTTTCCAGAAGAGAAATCAAAATCTAATTCTTTAGCTTTATTAATCTCCTTCAATATCTCTTTCTCTGTTCTGCCTTTTTCAGGAAAAATTGCCATATTCATATCACCTATAATACACCGTAGTTTCTTTATCTAGTTTAGTTATCTTACTCCTTACTATGGTTATAGATATTATCGAAAAGAAAACAGCTAGTACCAGTGCGAGTATGGGTATCCTGCCTCCGTAGATCATACCAGCAGATGCTAGGTAGTTGAAACTACCGTGCATAACTACAGCTATAAGATAGTAAGGTAAGAAATAGTGTTTTTTCGTTAGATGTCCCTTTGAAATTCCATAGCCCGCTACGGCACTTGCACTTCCATGCAGTAGAGTACTTGCGATGCTTCTTAAAATAACAATTGTAAAGAAGGCTTGAAAACCCTCTTGGAAAAAAGTTGTACTTTCATATAACAGATTTTCAGTTGCAGCGAAACCTAAACCAGCGGCTGCACCTAAAACAAACCCATCCTCCAAACTCATTATTGACCCTTTCGCAGAAAATACCCCTAAAACTTTTGTGAACTCTTCAACTATTGGAGCGATCACGCATACGATGATCAAACTCTGTACTGTCCTATCTTCTAGGAATTGGTATTCTCTTACTAGACCCGAACTTTGGAACGCACCTAAAAATAAAAAAGATAAAATAACAGCCATTATGACTGCGAATACTGCACCCCAGCTGAAAAGTTTAAAGAGGATCCCCCAGCTTTGTTTGCCGTACATTTCTGCATTCCGTACCCATCTTAAATATACTAATGATGGTATGAACGCCGCACCGATAAGTATGGCAGCAGTTATCAAAAACTCTTGATTTGGTATGCTCATCAGCGAAATAAAAGTATATAGATATAATAACTTTTTTGGAAAATTATTTCAGAAGGGTCATACTCTCATCTATAGCCGCTTTTACGTCTTGGTCTCCCTCACTACCTGAAATCCTTTCGAGTTCTTCGATCTCTTTACTAGTATCAATCCTATCACCAACCTCGTCGATCATTTCCGCTAGACCTTTGATAGCTTCTACTTTCACCCACTTGTCATTATCATGAAGGGCGTCTTTCAACTTCCGGATTATAGATTTCGCTCTGTTATCTCCAACTTCTTTCAAGTCGATACATCTTAGAGCTTCCACCACTTTCTGACGGATCTTCCATCTGTTGTCATCTACAAAATCTAACAGTTTTGGTATTACACGTGTATCCCCCATCTTGGCGAGGCTGACAGACAACACTATCTCTTTAACTCCTATGACCTCATCCATCCTATCATATATTATATCTCTGAATTCGTTAGGTCCACTTGATAAAGAATTCGATATAACCCAAAGAACTCTGGGATGCTCTTCAAGATGTAATCTATCTAACAAAACTTCGGTTGAGTGTTCAGTACCGGTCTCACCGAGAGCTTTAACTGCCGATGATCTGATTTCCGGCTTTTCAGAATCCAATTTCCTTTTTATCACTTCGATGGTTTCGTCATCACCGATCTTACCTAAACTTTCCAGCGCTGCTTCAACTACGTACTGGTTGGAGTCATCTAGAGCTTCTGCTAGTTTTGGCTCAGCATCTTTATAATTCAATTCCCCGAGTGCTTTTGCAGCCTCTTCTCTTATCCTCCAGCTTTCATCTTTTAGTGACTCTACAAGTAGTTCGCAGGAATCTTCATCCCCGATGGACGCCAGTCCCTGGACTGCGGCTTCTCTAACACTTTTCTCCCCATCCTTTATTTTTTGTGCCAAATGTGGTAGTATCTCATCACCATCGATTTTTACTAGTGCCTTGATCACTTCTTCCTCTACGGAGATATCATCCAAATGCTCCATCAATATATCGTGTGCTTTTTCACCACCTATCTCACCTAAACTTTCTACGGCTTTCTGTTTGATCTCAATATCTTCTTCTTTTTCCAAAAGCTCGTCTAGAGCTTTCACTGCTTCTTCGTTTCCGATATGACCTAGAGCTATGGCTGCATCGTGTCTGATCACCCAGGAATCATCTTTTAAACACTCTATCAGAGGTTCTATACCTCTTTCTGAGTCGATATGACCGATGGCCAAAATCACGTTGGACCTTACGGCTTCTTCATCTTCATCATCTAACGATCTTAACAGAGGACCTAATGCAAGTCTATCGCCTAATATACCCAGTGCTTTAGCACTCTCGGCCCTTTCTTTGGTATCTCCAGCTTTCAATAATTCGACGAGACCGTCGATATCCTCTTCTTCTTTCATCTCAACTATCTTTTTCATAGGCATGGTCAATTGATCCTCTTTTGAAGTTCTTCTTTCAATATCTTACTAACCTTCTCTCCGTCAGCTTTACCTCTCAATTCTTTCATGATCACGCCCATCAGAGGTCCTAAAGCTGACATACCTCTTTCTTCTACGAAATCCTCACGATCATCTAAAACTTTTATAACTGCACCTCTAACGTCTTCTTCATATACTTTCTCCAAACCAGCGGATTCCATAGCCTCCTCTACATTCTTACCAGTAGTCATCTCTTTTAAGATATCTGATATACCTTCCTTGGCAAATTCACCGGCATCTAACATCTCAAATATATTAAATAATTGTTCGTCGGAGATCTTTTCAAGTTCAAAATCTTCCCGTTCCAGTTCAGGATACGTATGTAGGAATGTATTAGCAACTGTAGATGGATTACCGTGCTCTTTAACTATATCTTCGAATAGTATATCGTATCCCTTTCTGAACAACTGTTCACTCTGCTGTTTGTTGATACCATAATCATCCTGGAATCTTTTTATCCTTTCTGAAGGCCTTTCTGGTAGATCACCCTCTAACCCATTCAATCGATCTTGACTAACTGATATAGGTGGAATATCCGTTTCCGGATACATCCTCGCTTCCCCTGATAGAGGTCTCAAAAAGGTAGAACTTCCATCTACTTCAGCTCTTCTAGTCTCTTCAGGTACACCATCTAAAGCCATCTCAGCACGTTCAGCTACTTTTTCAAGAGCGTCATTTGCAGTATCCTCTTTCGCAGCAACCAATGCGAAAGCATCATTTTTTCCTAACTCCAATTCACTGATTATAGAATCGACTTCCTCCTGTGTGATACCGAATTTCGGAAGTTCATCGCTGTGGAAGATACCCTTAACTCCAGCTTTCTTAGCGTAATCTGCCATCTCCGGTCCGAGCAGTGGTTCTCCATCCTTACCTCTCAAGGTACCATGGAAACCTGTCAATTTTATTGCATACACATTTTTACCACTATTCATACTCCCTTTGATTATCCCGCTGTCAGTTTTTTCAAAAAGATCAGAAACGTCATAAAATTTTCTATCGACTTCTGTATCTCTATCTTTCAGTTTACCAGCTATTTTTATCAGTCTTAGCTGACGATCGATTTCATTTTCAACATATTCTGGAAGCATGGATAGATCCTGTACACCCTTCATCTCAACCCTAGCTCCCTTTTGGATAGAAACGTTAAGGTCTTCACGGATAGTTCCCAAGCCACGTTTTACCTGTCTGGTAGCTCTCAATAGACCTCCTAGCATCTGAGCTACTTCTTTCGCTTCTTCAGGCGTGTTCATATCAGGGCCAGTTGCCATCTCTATGAGTGGAATACCCAATCTATCCAGACGGTAAACTTTCTCTTTTCCTTCTTTACCTATGCTCCGGGCAGCATCTTCCTCCAAACATATACTCGGAATACTTATTGTCTTACCCTCAACTTCAACTTCACCTTCTACAGCAATCAAAGAGGTTCTTTGAAAACCAGTTGTGTTAGAACCGTCTATCACGATCTTCCTCATGAACTGTATCTCATCAACTATATCACTCTCAAGCATCAATGCCATCTTCAATGCAATATCCAATGCTTCATTATCCGGTCCCTCTGGTGGTTCTTCATCCATCTCAACCAGACAAGAAGATATTTCAGGAGCCTGGTATCTAAATCTTAAATCCTTCTGAGCTTCCATGAGTGCAGCTGCATCGACCTCACCCATTTCACTGGCTGTTGGCCTCAACTCACGTGTGATCTCATGGTCAAAATCCTCGACTAATTCAGATGGACAATCACAGAACAGTTTTTTTGTATCTAATTGCTGGTGGATCTCAAGTCCAACTTTCAAACCTAGTTCGTCATAATTTCGTTTTCGTTTCTCCATACGTATCACCAGGTCCTCCTTTCAGTGAGCTCTCCTGCGATATTACTTTTCATAATATCTCCGACATCTTCATCTAAAGTCAAAGCCCACATCAACTTGACCAATGCTGTTTCTGGAAGCATATCCCCACATGGTATCACACCAGCTTCTATTAACTTCCTACCGCTGGAATATACGTTATCGTTCACGGTACCATACAAACACTGGCTGGTCATAGCTACTTCAGTTCCGTCATGTATGAGTTTTTTAATCACTGGTATAAGCTTGCTTTTTATATGTCCAAGACCGGTACCGGCTATCACTATACCCTTATTTTTACCGGCTAATTTTAACTTCTCCTCATCAAGAGATGGATTTGAATAGACAAAAGATACTTCGGGGTCTATACCCCCATATTTTCCGAATTCACCCTTTGTTTTCATCAGATCATCTATGACTTCAATATCTCCGGTATGTGGATCGGTGTATCCCACCGGTTCAGTATTTATAGATTGGAATGCATCTCTTCTGCTGGTATGCATCTTACGGACCTTCGTTCCTCTATGAATAGTGCATCTGTCTTCAGATATATCTTTATGCATAACGACGAAAACACCACTTAGTTCTGATTTTGCGATTTCCACAGCAGCCAATAGATTTAGATGGGCGTCGCTTGAAGGCCTATCGCTGGATCTCTGGGAACCCACGAGAACTACAGGTCTGGGAATATCTTTTAAAAGAAAAGAAAGCGCAGCCGCAGTATAACCCATAGTGTCAGTTCCATGAGCTACCACGACACCATCGGCACCGGATCTGAATTCATCCAATATCTTATCAGCTATTAATTCCCAGTCATCAGGTTCGATATCCTCACTGAGTTTACTGAACAATATCTCGACTTTCGGGTAACATCTCTCTCCAATCTCGGGGTTTGAATACAGCATCTCTTCAGCAGACTGGGCAGGATGAACAGCACCGGTATTATAATCAACATAGCTTGCAATTGTGCCACCTGTACCCAATATAGATATAGAAGGCTTACTTTCATCTAGTTTAAATCTGTCTATTTCCTCATCTACAGATTTTCTTTTTCTCTTAATCAACTCAACATCAGTATACTCATCGATTTCAATCCCGATATTGTAACCATCTTCCCTCTTCAAATTAATTATCTCATCTTTACTGAAACGATGGTGTGGCATCAAAGTCCCTTTATAGACTTTCCCGCCTTTTTTGATCTTAATTATATCTCCAACTTCAACACCTTCGAGGAGTTTTTCTTTCATGATATCTAAAGAAGGAATATCGAAGTGGTAAAAAACAATTTTCATGAAGGTTAAGCTTAAAGATTAAATTTATTAACTATTGCATCATAATGCAAATCAATTGGAGATTGAAAAGATGGATGAAAGAATAGAAAAGCATGCAAAGATATTAGTGGATTGGAGTACCAAGGTAAAAGAAGGTGACAACGTAGTGATCAGGGCGGGTGAAGAGGCAAAAGAACTGGTTATTGCATTGAAAAAAGAAATAGCCAAAAAAGGAGCTAATCCCATCACGATTTTTTCCTCAAGTGAAGCGAACCGGGCATATTTCAAAAATTTTGAGGGTGAATTTGAAACACCTGAGCACGTTCTAGCTATGATGGAAAAGACAGATGTACTTATAGGTATCAGTTCAGACCCCAATCTAAGAGCCATGGGTGATGTACCGGGTAAAGTACTAGCAGAGTATTCAAAAGCTCGTAAGCCCATCCAAGAGGTACAGTTATCTAAAAGATGGTGTGGAACACAGCACCCGACCAATGCACAAGCTCAGCTAGCTGGTATGTCCTTAGAGGAATACAAAGATTTTGTTTATAATGCTATTTTGCGTGATTGGCAGGAGGTACACGACCTTCAAGAAGATTTAAAAGTGAAATTGAATGAAGGTAAAGAGGTACACATAGAAGGACCAGGAACCGAGCTTACAATGAACATCGATGGAATGATAGCGATAAACTCTGACGGGGACCATAATATGCCGAGCGGTGAAGTTTTCACCGCACCAGTCGTCGATAGCGTCGAAGGTGAGATACTTTTCGATAAACCGTTGATACATCAGGGAAAAGAGATCAACGGGGTAAAATTGAAATTCGAAGATGGAAAAGTCGTTGAATTTTCTGCTGAACAGAATGAAGAAGCTTTAAAAGATATATTGGATACGGACGATGGTGCCAAAAGACTCGGTGAACTGGGTATAGGAACTAATCGTGGGATCGATATTTTCACTAAAAATATGCTATTCGATGAAAAGATGGGAGATACTATCCATCTCGCACTTGGACGATCTTATCCAAGATGTGTGGGCGATGATATGGAACAGAACGAAAGTGCTGTACATGTTGACATGATAAAAGACATGAGCGAAGGTGTTCTGAAAGTCGATGACGAAGTGATAATAGAGAACGGGAAATTCTTCTGGGAAATGTAGAAGCAAAACGTTTTTAGACCAAACCCTTTCTTTTATTATCATGAAATACCAACCTCCGTTTTGGGAAGATCCTAAGAAAACAGAGTTCGAAAGTGTTGTCAATGAGATAGACGGTGATAGAGTCGTACTAGAAGAAACTTATTTCCATCCAGAAGAAGGTGGTCAACCAGCGGATAAAGGTACTATCAATGGTTATAAAGTCAAGGATATACAGAAAGTTGACGGAACTATCATTCACTGGGTCGAAGAACATGATCTTCAAGTCGGTGACATTGTAGAGGGCGAGATAGATGAGGAATTCAGGTACTACTGTATGAGAGCACATACCGGTGCCCATGTGGTTTATGGTGCGGGTAGAAAAGTTATGGGTGATATCAGTTATGCCGGTTTCGATATCGGGGAAGAAAAGGCCCGTATCGATTTCGAAACTGAAACTTACATTGATAACAAAAAATTGTTAAGATTGGAAGAATTGTGTAATCGGGTGATCCTTGAGAACAGGCCAGTTCGATGGAGAGTTTTGGATAGAAAGGAGGTAAGAGCTTCTAAAGAGATCGCTTTCGCAAAAGAGATACCAGAAGGCGAGAAAGTCCGGATTATCGAGGTTGAAGATTGGGACAAAGGGATCTGCAGTGGAACACATCTCGAAAATACTATCGAAGTTGGCAGGATCCGTATCGAAGGCAAGAAAAAACTTCAGGAAGGTGTTACTAGGATACTTTTCAGTATAGCTGAGGAAGCCTTAGACAGAGATTACAAAGATAAAAGAAGTATCCTGAGGGTCACAGAATCATTAGAAACCAGTATAGGGGACCTTCCAAAAAAGATAAGATCAATTCAGAGAAGGCTTGAAGATATGGAAGAGAAAGTCGAAGAACTGGAATCCGAAAAGATAGAGCAGCAGATGGAAGACTTCGATAAGTACCAGTGTGAAAATTTTGATTTATTGATTCAAACAGTATCTACCGAAGATACCGAGACTCTTTCCCATAAAGCCAAAGAAGATGTTGGAAGCACCGAGGTCATGGTAATAATCAACGAAAGGGAAACTCTCAGTGCCATCGTCGGAGTCGGTGAAGATATAGACCTCGTTTCAGCTAATAATATTATACAATCTGCAAGTCAGGAGTTTGGAGGAGGAGGCGGCGGAACAGACCACTTCGCCCAGGGTGGCGGTTTTAGCACTGATACCCGTGCACTAAGACAGTACTTTATCGATTTGATAAAGTGATATTACTTGATCAGAACCTGCTTTTTCAATTCCTTGTGGTCCTCATCTAAAGTTCCTAGAACCTCAGCTAACATCAGTTTTCCATTCCTATCTAGAGCGACTTCCATCTTTCCATCCAAATGTTTCCAGCCAAGTCCTTTCGCTAGTAGAATATCCCGTCATACCCAACTCATCTGCGATCTCATGGACAGACATCTTCTCATCCTTAGAGAGCATCTAGAATAACTCTCTTCTTTTTCTAGATCCGATCTCTCTTGCAAGTTTTTCCTCAGGCATTATTATTTGCAATTTACACCGTTATCGAACAGTTTCGCAGTTGATCAATGATACAACATAATAACCAATTTTAGAATGTTCAAAATTTTTATTTGCATGAAGTTTGAAGAAAAACACTTATTAACATCACCTGTACTGATGGATGTAATGAAGATAGAAAAGAGTCTTAGCTTTGATGACATATTGTTGATTCCACGTAACACCGACTTGAAGAGAGAAGACATCGATACTACCAGCAGATTGACAAAAAATATCGAATTGAAGGTACCGATATTAAGTTCTCCAATGGACAAAGTCACCGGCAGCGAGATGGCGATAGCCATGGCAAGAGAAGGAGGCTTGGGAGTAATCCATAGGAATCTTGATGTCGATGATCAGGTGAACATGGTTAAAAAGGTCAAGAGATCAGAGAACTGGATTATAAGAAATCCATATACTGTATCTCCCGGTATAAAAGCAAGAAAAGCGAAGCGGATAATGCAAGAGAAGGACATCTCCGGTTTACCAGTTATCGAAGACGGTAAGTTGATCGGTATCGTTACCAAGAGGGATCTTCGTTTCGAAACCGAACTCCAAAAAGATGTCGAAGAGGTTATGACCTCTGAACTTATCACTGCTGGTCCTGATACGGATATCAGTCAGGCTAAATCCATACTAAATAAGAACAAGATCGAAAAGTTACCTCTGATAGACCGGAAAGAAAGATTACAGGGTTTGATAACCGTTAGAGATATAGAGAAAAAGAAACAGCATCCTCAGGCTACTTTGGATGAAAACGGTCAACTAATGGTGGGTTCTGCAGTAGGTCCGGATGAGTTAAAAAGAGTAGAAGCACTTGTCGAGGCCGGGGTAGATCTTATAGTAATAGATACCGCCCACGGCAACTCGGAGGATGTTATACAAGCTACAAAGAACGTGAGTGAAAGCTTCGATGTTGATCTGATGACTGGTAATATAGCCACCGCTGAAGGAGCGAGGGCTTTGATAGATGCTGGTGCAGATTCATTACGAGTAGGGATTGGACCCGGCTCAATCTGTACAACAAGGATAGTTTCAGGTATAGGTGTTCCACAGATAACCGCGATATTGAATGCTTATGAGGCAGTTCAAGATGAAGAAGTATCGGTTGTTGCCGATGGTGGTATACGATACAGCGGTGATGCCGCTAAGGCCTTCGCCTGTGGGGCTGATTCCGTGATGCTAGGTAACATGTTGGCAGGTACTGAAGAAGCTCCTGGTAGAGTGGTTTTTAGAGGTGGTAGAAAGTACAAAGAATACAGGGGTATGGCTTCTATATCAGCTCTTGAGAAGCGAGAAAAAAACAGGTATGGACAGCATTTCGAGAACCGTGAAGAATACATTCCTGAAGGCGTAGAAGGTTTAGTACCATACAAGGGTACAGTTTCTGAAGTACTACATCAGATTGTAGGTGGATTACAATCCAGCATGGGTCATTTAGGTTCTAAAAATATTGAAGATATGCGGCAGGGAGAATTATATGAGATAAGTGAAGGTGGAAAACGGGAAAGTCATCCTCATAACGTTGAAATCACTGAAGATACGCCGAATTATCATTGGAGAGGCGGACGTTAATCGACCTTTACGCAGTCGTAGGTCCTTTCTTCCTCTTTAGATGAATCTACCTTTTCCTTTCAAGGATATCAATTATCTTCAGATCGATAGTTGCCATCTCATCAGAGATTTTTCCGATATTTTCCAACGTCTCCTCTGCAGTATCACCTACGATACCGTTATCATCTGGAACATCTAGTCCTTTTAGAGCCATTAGACTACTCTCTAGAGCTTCTCCAGCTGCTGTTGATATCTTAAGTGCACAGCCTTCTTTAGCTCCATCGCATATCATACCAGTTACATTCCCAGCTAACAGATTTATGGAATTCCTTATCTGTTCTGTACTTCCACCTAAAATGTACGTGATACCAGCAGTAACGCCCATGCCGGCTTTTACAGAACATCCACATAAGGCGGAGAGATAACTGGACCTCTCGGTTGAGAACTTAGTTATCTGATGAGCTAGCATAGCTCCCTTGGCCATTTTTCTCTTACTTATATCCATCTCTTTTCCGACCACTCCTATAGGTACTAGAACAGTTATACCCTGATTTCCAGATCCAGAAGTGCTCATAACTGGTTTTTCTATACCACCCATCCTTGCATCAGCTGCTGCTGCCGTCGTCATCTTGACTTTGTTGATCAGATCGTCTGAAAGTTCACCGCTTTCAATCATCTCGTTCAACATCCTTCCAACACCTATACCGTATTCGTTCTCAAGACCATCTTGCGAACGGGCCATGTTCATCTCGATGCCGCTGTACAATCTATCGATCAGCTCTTCGTCTATGTTTTCAGCAGCATGGACCATCTCTTCGATGCAGTCAGGTACATTGATCGACCCACGTTTCTTTTGTATATCTTCATCTCTGTAAAGTACTTCCCCATCAACGATAATGGAAGAAATATGGTCGTGGAACTTCTCAAGTCTTACTGACGATGTTCTCCTATCAGAGTTTACATCATAAATCAAATCAACACTTATATCGAATTCAGCCTTATCTTTGACATCGGTGATCTTTATCTTATCCTGATTAACAATATCTATTGCACCGGTAAGGATATCTTCATCTACATCTTCAAAGAGCTCCAGTTCCTTTTTGGGATCTAAATATATGCCCACCGAGGCGGCTATCTCTATCCCTTTCCTTCCGTCTGTTCCTGGTACTGCCATAGAAAATGCGTTCTTGTAGACGCCCTTTCCAACTTTTAATCGGACCTCTTTCAGTGAATCTCGGTCAGGCATTGGTACATCTTTACAAGGATCATCGGGTAGATTACCGAAGATAGAGTTGTATGCTAAGGATACAGCGTACCCGATAGCAACGGGTTCAGTACAACCAGCGGCTGGCTTAACGTTTTCATCAAGGAAACTTTTTAAATCCATCATTTAGGGACCAAAGAAGGTTTCTATAAATATTTCGCCCATTAGTCGGAAATAAGTCGGAGAAAATCATCATCCGTTGGCGATTAGCGGATACAGATCTGATTAAAGATGGCGATAAGATATCGACTCAGTAGAAAACATATATATCGGATAATTCAGAATAGGAGTGATATGGATAAGGAGACAGTTGATAGTCTACATATATCTGTGGTGAAGGTCTTGAAAGACTTTATTCAAGAGTTAGGTATGTATCTCCTGGCATAAATTGATTGGCGCAATGGACTGATAAAAGATGGAAGAAGGCTGGTTTGAAAATCAAAAGTTCTGGGAGGACTTTCGTTCCGTACTATTCCACAGGGATAGGATGAGAAGCACCTCTCAGCAGGTCGACAAGATCGTAGAGATACTTGATCTAAAGGTAGGGGATAAGGTCCTCGATCTCTGCTGCGGAGTAGGAAGACATACTTTAGAATTCGCTAGAAGAGGATATGAGGTTACTGGTGTAGATCTTACAGAGAAGTATATCGAGAAGGGTGAGAAGAAAGCGAAAAAAGAGGGGGTAGATGCAGAATTCGTAAAGAGCGATATGAGAGATTTCAGAAGAGAAAATACCTATGATGCTGCTATAAATTTCTTCTCTTCATTCGGGTATTTTAACGATGAAAGAGATAATTTTAAAGTCATCGAGAACGTTCACAGCTCTTTGAAAAACAGTGGAAAGTTCTTGATAGATGTGATGGGTAAAAAAGTCATGGCTAGGGAGTTTACCCAAAGAGGAGAAGGAAGACTAGATGACGGTTACTTCATCGAGGAACGCGATATCAAAGGCGACTGGGATCTGCTGGAAAATAAATGGACATTGATCAAAGATGACCAGGTCCACAAAGGCACTTTTTACATAAAGATATATTCCTCTCAAGAATTGAAGGAAATACTGGAAAGAGCTGGGTTCACGAAAATAGATATCTATGGCGACTTGGAAAGATCAGAGTACGGAGAGGATGCAGAGAGACTGATCGCGGTAGCTTGCAAATGACTACATTTCGTATTTGAGATTCGGTAATTTCTCGATCCCCTGGAAACCCAGCTTTTCGTACAGTTTCTTGGCGGGATTTTCAGAATGAGTGTCGATGTAGACCTCTTTGGCTCCCTTCTCTTTTACTATGTAGATCGTATTTTTTAACAATTCTGTTGCTATACCTTTTCTCCTTTCATCAGGGTGGACACCTAATTCTTTTATCCAGTACATCGTTTTGTCGGTGGAAAGTTCTCTCAGCTCTATACCGGAATATCCAACTATTTTTCCGTCTTTCAAAGCAAGATAGTAACTCATATCTCCTTCCAGTTCCCACTTTAATCCCTTTATCATTTCTGCTTTACTAAAGCGAGGAGAGATCTCTGCTATTATGTCTGCTAGATTCTCTATCTTATCGTTTTCAGGGGTAGAGAGTTTTTCGATCTCTATTCTTCTTTTCTCTATCTCATTCTCATCCAGTATTTCTTTTCTCATCAGGATATGGTAAAGAGCTCTCTCATCCGCTGAAAATCCTTCTCTCTCCCAATCTTCGAAATAGTCCTCTCTTCCAAAATAGGGAAATAAAGATATCAAACCTTTTATTTTTCTCGATGACTGAAGAGCATTGACCACTTTTTCGAAAACCTCAGGTTCTCTATCTTCAACCCAATCATGAAGGAGACAGAAGTCTTCATAAGAGGAGAGCATCACTGCTCCCAATTTTTCCTCACCTTGCTCTATCAAAAAAGGTCTACTGATGTCCCTAGGATCTTCAAAATAATAGGGAATGAACTTACCTTTGCTCATCATGGGAGAATATTTTCCTTCAGTTCTTTTCCAAATCGTGTATAAAGTCTTAGAAGATTCTAGCCCGACTTCACTCACTTTCATATCATTTTAGATGATTAGTGTCTTATTTATCTTTAGGTAGAACATTATCGCAGTAGGAGATTTATTTATATAATATTATTTTAAATATTGGCCTCCAAATCACTATAATTCTATACGTGTTAAGTACTTATATATATTTTTTGATAAGAAATAAATGTGAAATCTAACAATAACGAACTGATAATATGGGATTTGCAGATGAATGGTTCCTCCATCCTTTGATACCGGGATTTGAAAAAGAGATGATAGCGGAGGGCATGGGGATAGAGGAAAAAGAAGCAGAAAAACTGGCAGAGACAGAAAACCTACCCCCTCACAAAGTAGTCGAATGGTGCAGTGAGGGAAGGGAGAAGAAGAAGATCAAAAAGAAGTTCGATTATGAAGATAAGAAAGTCCTTGAAGTAGGCTGTGGAAGAGGTTACTACACTCAGTTTTTGACTAGGGAAAGCGTGTCGGTATGTGCCCTAGACAAGATGGTTGGAAATAGAGAGAACCATATGTGGGACGAGTTCAAAGAAGTAATGAAGGGTCATGATATATGGGATAAAGTTCTGCTCCTTCAGGCAGATGCGAGAGATATACCTGTTCCCGACGATTCCTTCGATATCGCCGCTTGTGCATCTTTCTTCAGGGACATGTATCCATATGATATGCAAAAAGAAGTCATTGAAGAGATGAACAGGGTCAGTGAAGGGCTGAGGATAGCAGTTTATGTGGATAAGGACTTAGATAGAGCTCAGCAGAACTTCTACGACCAGTTGGAACTCAGGAAGAAAGCTCAGAAGGCTTTTGATGCCCCTGAAAAACACTGGAGTCATGTTCCTTTCAAGGTCTATGAGGTTAAATCCTGGTTTGAAGATGTAGGTGGAATAGAAGAATACGAGTTTTATGATCCTGACCTAAAAGGCGAGTGGGCAGGTAATGTTGAGTTGTACATCGATGAACTGGATGAAACTCATCCTAAGAAAGACCAATTAGTAGAAGAATTGAAAAAATTGAATGCAGATATAGAAAAACATGGATGTAAACGTCCCACGTTAATGCTGATATGGGCGTGATGAGATATCCATCATTCAATTAGATAGGATAAGGGATTCAGTAAAAGGAACATTAAAGCAAAGAAGTCTGAAAAAAAAGAAAAATACGATGCATTACATTCGTAACACAGAAAGCAGGCCCATGAAAACTAAAACTTTGAACGTGAGGATAACTGAAGAACAATATGAATAGTTGGAAGAACTTTTGGAGAGGAGAGACTTTACCTCAAAAGCAGAATTTATCAGAGAGATCATCAGGGAACGGGTAGATGATTTTTCGAGATTCTTACACGAAATAGCTGAAAAAGACAGGGACAAACACATCTCCATTGAAGAATACGGCGAACTAGAAGATTAGAATTAGTTATTATGTTTTGCTTAATCTAGACGTTGAAAAGTATCTAGATTCACTCTAGGATACCGAGAAAAAAGCTATTGAGGTTCAAACAAATTCTTTTGACAAACAGCCTTGGGAAAACGGTTTGAATTCAAAGTATACAATCCTATAGCAATAATGTATAAATAGGAGTTATACTTTAGTATTACACCATGATAGAGGTAGAGATGAAGATCGGTTCAAAAGGTCAAGTGGTTATACCTTCAGTTTTCAGGAAGAACTTCAATATAAAGCCAGGAGACAAAGTTATTTTTGAGTCTGATGGAGATAAATTGATTATAAAACGTACAGAAAAGGGGTCAGTCGAAAAATTGAAGAAGATCGCTCAGCGAACAGGTGAAATAGAGGTCGATTCTGACAAGGATTACGATGAAAGGATGAAGGAGAGGATGGGATGAAATATCTAGATTCTAACGTATTGATCTACGCAGCAACCAGTGAGGACGATAAAGGAGAATGGTGCCGGTCTTTATTAGAGAAAATCGAGAATGGGGAAGAAAAAGCTGGGACATCTTATCTGACTTACGATGAAGTCTATTGGAAAATAGATAAGGTGTTATCCAAGGAAGACGCATTAGAAGCTACCGAAACTTTGTTGACTATGCCTAATTTAAGGTTCTTTGAAGTGGACAGTGAGGTCATCTGGAAATCTCATCAATTGATCAAACGAGAGAATTTCGATCCAAGAGATGCCATCCACATCAGTACAGCGGTTAATCACGGTATTTATACAGTAGTATCGGAAGATACCGATTTCGATAAAACTTCTGAGGTCGAAAGAGAATGGATGGGATGAACTTAGAAACGCTGTTGAAATGATGAAGGAAAATAGTTAACACAAGTTTTTCATTCAGGTAAGGGTGAAAAATAAAATAACAACATCCAAAAATATTTAATGTTATTGAACTGATATCATAATATCATGGGAAAAGAAAATATCGATGTAGGGAAAATTTTGGACAGACTCCGTGACTGTCCACACTTTGATGAATTGAGATTCGTCTATCTTTACGGCTCTTATGTGTAAGGTGAAACTACAGAACGGTCAGATATAGATCTTTGTCTCTACTACGATATATATGATAAAAAAGAACTTCACAAAACCCTTTTTCGGATAAGTGGATCTTTTCCCGACAGATACGTTGTCCAGATGTTCCAGCTTTTACCGTTATATGTTCAAAAGGAAGTTTTCAAAGGCGAACTTCTGTATGCGGAATATAAAGGGTTTGTTCATGATCTAGCTCGACAGACCATCAAGGACTATAACGATTTTGAACCTCGATATAAATACATCCTTTACGGAAAAGCCGGGATAGAAGCTGAATTATGAATGATAGGATATTGAATAAGTTATCTGAAACGAAAGACAGTGTAAAATTGGTCGAAGAGAATTTTCCTGAAACCTATGACAAATTCCTCGAGATGAGCAGACTTGAACGAGACGGGATATACAAAAACATCGAATTTTCGATACAGAATATCTTGGATATATGCGCCATCATAATGAAAGAAGAGAATCTCAAAGTTCCGGAAAGTGACGAATCCATGCTGAACGAACTTGGGAAAGCAGGAGTGATCGATAAAGATATTATCGAAAAAATACAAGGAATGAAAGGTTTCAGAAACCTTTTAGTTCATCGTTATGGCCCTATAAACGATGAAATCGCATATACTTACATAAAGGAAGGGTTGGATGATTTTCAAGATATCTTTGAGGAAATAAAAAAGGTGATTTCCTAGAGAGATGTTAA
>JAWOGF010000009.1:0-26555 GCA_046497075.1 Candidatus Saliniplasma sp. | reverse complement strand
AGAAGGCCGAAGAAGGTGAAGTGACCTCTGTTCCGTCACCTGATAAAGATGGAACTGAAAGTAGTTCGAGTGAGAATGAATTGAATTCCGAACCTGGGTTGATGCAGGACATATTATATGAAGAGGACTTTAGCGGTATGTCAAACAACAAGCCTCCTGATGATTGGACCCGAGATCCAGATGATCATTGGTTAGTCGGGAATTCAAATAACGCTGGAGGAGATCGGCCAGAGTTACGATTTGAAGGAGGAGTAGTTGAATCGGATACTTTTAGATGTTACACACCTGCGATAGATACTTCGGGCTATTCTGACCTAGAACTATCTTTCAAGCATTATCTAGATCATTCTTACTGGAATGTCGATTTGCTTGTTCAAACATCTACAGATGGTAACAACTGGGATATGATATGGGATACAACAACTTCTAGTGATGTTGGTCCGACCACTGAAACAGTGGATTTCACCGAAAATGCAGGTTCAGACACATTATATATATCATGGACTTTCAGCGGACAGAGGAATAGGATCAATAATTGGTACATCGACGACATCATTTTGACAGACGAAGGTGCAGCAACAAACCCACCCGATGACCCATCTCCTCAAGACGGAGCTACTAGCATCAGTACAGATCCTGAGCTTAGCGTATATGTATCACATCCAGATGGTGACACCATGGACGTCACTTTCTACGATGCGTCTGATGATAGTGAGATAGGAACAAATAGTGGTGTTTCTAGTGATACTAGAACTCCAGGTGTTACATGGTCTGGACTTGATTATGAAACTACTTATGAATGGTACGCAGTAGCAGATGACGGTTCAGAGAGTACGACCTCGTCTACTTGGAGTTTCACTACTCATGCTGAAGGGGAAGACCCTGTCGATCCAGACCCTGAACTACCAACTGGTGCGAATGAGAACAAGACTGCCGTTACACCTGCTTTCGATCTTACCGAATACGATACTGCCACCTTATCATTCATGCAGAAATATAGGATGGTGTCCGGTACAAATGGTGGTTTCGTAATGATCGGTTGGGAGAACGATAATGGTGAACAGGTCTGGAGGTATGTCGATAAACCATCCCAGCGGATGTACAATGGTAACCTAAACCTCTCAGTATATAGAGAAGACGATTTCGATAATGAGATCACTTACTGTTATAATGGGGTGAGCGGTGGAGGAACCTTCGGCTGGGAGCACGTCCGTATTAATATAATGAAATATCTAGAAGAAGAAGAGGTGTCAGACGAATACAGAGATTCTGTAAGGATCAAATTCAACTATACCCAGTATGGTTCCGGAACCGGTTATGGCTGGTATCTAGATGATGTAAGAGTAACAGCATCTAGAGCAGGTGAATTGAATAATGACGGTGACCCAGCAGATATGTGGGACCTTGTTGAAACCACGGGACATGATGGAGAAGATACCACAGCCTGGAGGAATATGGATCCTGAAACGGGAGAACTCAAAGGTGGTATCGATAACGGTCTTATGACAAATTCTATCGATCTTACTAATGCTAGAACAGTTTCCCTGAACGCTTACTTCAAGTTCAATATCAACGAACAGTCAGGTATACCACCAGATGGATTCAGAGTGGAGATCACTACCGATGGTGGAGTTACTTGGATGCCTGTAAATGTGGGTGTGCGAACTGGCTATGGTGTATCTGGTACCGGTGGTGAGGATTCCAACTCCGGCGCCGATGCCGGTAACGGGTGGACTACAGCTGATAGTCTGTCTAGACTTGAAACTGATCTTTCAGATTTCAGCGGTAACGTGGTACGCCTTAGATTCAGGGTAGTAACCACCAATGCTGATGATTACGAGCATGTAGAAGACCCAAATGAAGATGCTGGTTTCTACATAGATGAAGTCTCCTTAAGTGGTAGTTCTACCGTGGAGGATTGATCCCATATGGTAATGAAGAGGATGCAGAGGAAGATGAACGATGAAGGTGTTTCTGAAGTTCTAGGAAGCATACTGACCCTCAGCATCACAGTGATCATATTCTCATCAGTATTCGTCGGTATACAGAATCTACAGACGCCTGAAGAGAGTATCCATACGAAATTCGAAATATCCTATGATATAACTTCTGTTGGAACTGGTAATCCAGAAGAAAGTTATGTATATCATATTAACATAACAAACGTTGGTGGTTCTAGACTAGAAGCTAGTAACACTGAACTATTGTTGAGGAGCGAAGATGAAGATGATGGTACATCAGAACATTTGACGTATCTCGCAGATAGTGATGAAGAAGATGAGGCATGGAATGATTTTGAAGACGGAACTTGGAACATGGGTAGCACATTCTATATCAGGGCTGATAAAGAAACAAACGTAGATATGTATGATGAACTCATAAAAGATACCAAAGTCACTTTGAGAGTTATCGATCTAGATGAACATAAGATCGTCTGGCAGGATGTAGTGAAGAAACAGGGTGATATAGGACCTATCGTGAGAAGGAGAGGTGTTGATTATGCTCAATCCTGGAAAAAGGCAGCAGACCCTGGTGAAACAGTCACACTCTATGCTTACGTTGTAGATAAACATAATAGAGCCCTGAATGTATCAGTCAATCGATCTGAACTGGAAGGATTTGACGGCGACGGGATAGAGGATATGGAAGTCAAAGGGCCTTACAAACCTTTAAAGGAAAATAGATATGAGGTTTCTATAACGATAGATGATCAACAGGATATGGGTTCTTATTTACTCCGGATAATAGCTGAAAACGATGATGGTTTTATTTCTGATTCACAGTATATCGTTCTGAATGTTGGAGATACTCCAGTCTCCGAACAAGCAGAGTTGAAGGTAGATCCAGATAGGATCACGACGAGTCCTTCTTCACCAGTGAATGGTGATGACATAATCGTTACCGCGACGATATACAATGTAGGTGGAGGTTCGACGAGGGCTAACGTATCGATCTCTGACGAGATGCCCAACGGCACCGAAATGGAGATAGGTCACACTAATGTGAGCTTTCCCGCCGGTGGAGGAAGAGATGTCAGGATGGAATGGACTATAAATGGTGGAGGCACACATCGGATAACAGTCGATGCGGAAAGTGTTGAAAATGGTATAGGCGATAGAGATAGTAGAAACCTTACGGTCATACCGAAGATACTTCTCATCGATGATGACCCGGAAATGACAGGTATGCATGACCCGACTGTTATGAGAAATGCATTAAACGCACTTGATTTGGACTTTGATACATATGACGTGGGTGGAGGAAATGGTCCGAGTTATGAAGACCTTCTCGTTGGATACGATATCGCGATATGGATGACCGGTGATCAAACCGAAGAGACTTTGACAGAGTCAGATAGAGATAACCTTGAGGAGTTCTTAGAAAACGGTAATAAATTATGGCTCATCGGTGAAGGGATATTGGAAGATCCAGAAGTGCCGACCTGGATAGAGAGTAATCTGAATGCTATTGAGGGTAGTACAACTGAAGAAATCGTTGATCCTCTTAGAGGAGGTGGGGAGCCGTTATCCGATGAAGATGTCTATAACGTTTCTAAAGAGATCGCCGGACAAACGAGCTTCATAACCTCGACAGGAGATGATGCTTGGGATATGTTGATCGATGATGATGGTGACGGCGAAACTATTGCTGTGAGTAATGAGGGAGATGAAAATAGAAGGACAGTCTTCCAGCACATGCTGTTCGGGTCGATCCAAGAATCGATAACAGCGGGGAGGACCAGGCTGGCTTCACAGGTTATAAACTGGATGGGGAATGTCACTGAACGAGAAGTCACCGATCTTTCGATCACACACCAAGAATTTGATAATCCCAATCCTAATTATATGGACACCGTGACTGTTTCTGGTATTATCCGTAACAACAGTCCGGAACCCCTTTCTACAGATGTTACACTCGAGGTCAATGGTAGGATATATGATGAGACCCATATAGATGAGATCTTACCTGGAGAAACAATTCCCGTAGAGTTCGAATGGTTAGCTGATGAGGTAGGGGAACATGAGATCATGATCATAGTCGATCCCTATGATAGGGTCGAAGAGAGTACGACTCACAACAACGATATCAGGTATACTGGTCAGGATGTGACGTTGGATGTAAGTTTCACTACATTATTTGTGGACGGTGAAACCGGTGATGGTGACAGGGGACCTACCACCGAGGAATTAGTAGATATCTATGATGATCTTGGATATGTGAATGAGATATACGATGTGAATTTGGATCAAGATGATGAGGGCCCTCTAGAAGATTATATGAGGGAGTTCAACTCTGTAGTTTGGCTCACTGGGGAGAGAGGAGAAGAGGATAGTGAAACTGAATTACTTACTGAGAGTAATATAGATAATATAACAGAGTATCACGAAGAGTATATTAGTAATTTCATGCTGGTAGGGGACTATGTTTTGGAGGATTTAGAAGAACAGGGTCATGATGGATTCATAGAGGATGTATTGAATATCGATCCAGACTCTTTAGATCATGGGACTCCAGAAATACTAAAAGGCGTGGAAGACCACTCTATCAGTCATGGTATGAGATATCATTTAGAGGGCGATACAGGTATAGAGGGACCGTCTTATTATGAACCTCTAGATGGGGAAACGGTATTCGAAGATTCGGAAGGTAACACTTACGCGCACACACATCATGATAATAACTACCGTTCTAGAGTCGTACACATGGGTGTAGACCTGATGCACTTCGACACCCCTATAGATACGGCTGAGAATGAAGAACAGTGGTACGAGGAGTATGATATGAATGTATCTTCAAGGGCGATGAGGGCCGAATTGATGTACCTTACGAATTCATGGTTCGGTCTATTCGACGATCGGGTCGAATTGAGGGTCACCGAAGAGGACCTCAAAATCTCTAATAAACATCCTTTTGTAGGAGAATCTTTCGAACTGACGGCACTGATACATAATGATGGAGGCGCTGAAAGCGAGGTGCTGGTAAGGTTCAAGGACGGGAACGATCATATCAAGTCTAAGAGTATGTACGTTCCCCCACACGGTTCAGCTGATGTCGAGATAAAATGGGAGCCCGAAAATGCTGGAGATTCTAGACCGATAAGGATCATCGTAGATCCACTTCACGAGATAGCCGAGGTACCAAATGAACCGGGTGAACAGACCGAAGATGATCTTGTCCAATTCAACAATCAAGCGATCATTTACACACCGGTCTACTACTTCTGGGATGATATGGAGAATGGCAGTGATTACTGGAGCCATGAAGCCCAGCTAGCTAGGATCAATGGAGGAAATCCATTAGACTTTTTGAGCGGTGATTATGAGGATGTAAACACTGATGTAGCCCATAATTGGAGTGAAACTAAGAATGTTACCGAGATAGATTGGGATACACACAGCGATCCAAAGAGCTACTTCATGCAGGAGCCGATAGGTAAGATCGGTAGGGAAGCGGATGCTCTAGTAAGTATCGTTATAGATAACTCATTCTCGATGGGTGATAGAACATATGAGGGTGAAAGTTGGTTATGGCACGCTAAACAAGCTGCTAAATTCTTAGTAAACGATCTTTCCAACGAATCTAGGGTTGGCGTTTGGAGTTACGATGGTACAGACCCAAATCCTATAATCACCCCTCCAATAAAATTGGAAGATAATAGAGATTCTGTTATTCAGGATATAGATGATATAGAAAGTAATCCCCAAGCTCCAGTTTACGATACGGTAGGTAATGCCTATACGGATGTTATTGATATGAAGGATGATTATTCGGAACTTGAGCCCGCTGTAATTATGTTAACAGATGGCGCGGATAAGATGGCTGCTGATGATGCTGCACAACCTCCTAAGTTCGAACTAGGGAGTGAAGATTGGGCACCCTGGCACGAGATGGAGAGTGAAGATGGGGGGCCTATGATAAATTATGATCAAAGTCATATAGGCAAATATAGATTTGATTACAGAGATGATCCGGATCCTTATGAACCTGGTGAGTGGGATCACGTTGGAGACCAAACAGGGCAAGGACCTGGGGAAAGAAAAGGTCTCTTGAACTCTTCAATTCCGATTTTTACCATAGGTATGGGTGTTGAACATAATTTTGACCTCGATGATAATCCAGAAGATCCAGATTGGAACTCTGCTCCTGACTTAGGATCTGCAGGGGATGATAATTACCTAGTAGAAAAAGATCCAAATGATAAGAGGACATGGGAGTCAGGCACAACAGAGTATAATTTGTGGCGTATAGCTACGACATCTGATGCCTTATATTTCTATGCACCTGATCCCGAAGATCTTGAAGACATATTCGAGAGCATCAGCGATTACATCTCCGGCCCACAGAACTTGACTTCCGTAGAATCACCGACTCCATCTAGTTCAGATCAAGATCCAACTCTGAACAGCGATGAACTAACTAATTTCCCTCACACCGAAGAGGAAAACACCGATAAATACGCAGTCACACCTACGCTAAACCTCCAAAACATGTCGGAGGCATGGCTGTCGTTCTATCATAAATATAGGATCATACAAGGTGTTAATGGGGCATACCTTGAGATCGGACATATCAATGAAAGTGATCAAAGGGAATGGCAATATGTCCAACCTGCTTTAGGACAGTATACTGGGAATCTACTTCTAGATGATCTTCCCCAGGATGATTCCGGTCGTGAGATCAAATGGGCTTGGAACGGTAAAAGCGGAGGAGGGACTTTGCAGTGGGACTTTGTACGATTGAATATAATGAATTACTTGGATAGGTTGGATATACCCGAGGACAGACAGGATGATATCAAGGTCAGATTCTACTATAATCAGTTCGGGGGATCGACCGTCCCAGGTGGTTGGATCATTGACGATGTTAGTATCACGGCGAGCAGGAACGGAGATAATGCAAGTAATATAGAAGAAGGTATCCACGACGTTTGGCAGATGAACCAAACTACAGATAGATACGGTGATCCAACAACTGCTTGGTGGAATGGTGAACCAGATGCTAGCGAGTTCAGATCCGGAATCGATAACAGTCTGACAACCACGTCTATCGATTTAAGTGATGCTGACACTGCTATCTTCGATGCGGACTTCAAATTCAACATCAATACCGAATCAGGTATACCACCAGATGTGGTACGGACAGAGATCACAACCGACGGCGGTAAAACATGGGGTTCAATAAATACTGGAGTACGTATGGCTTCGGGAGTCTCCGAGGGAACAAACAGTTGGACAAGTGCGGATGACCCTGATATGTGGCGATTGAACGTCGATCTATCGGGTTACTCCGGAGAGACTATTAGACTCAGATTCAGGGTAGCTACAAGCAACGATGAAGATTACGACAATTATGAAGAAGAACTAGACTTCGGTGGATTCTACGTTGATAATGTGGTCGTCAGTGGTGAAACTGTAGGTTCATAAGACTCTTGAAAATCAGTATATTAAAACAATACTAAACACTCTTCCTTTTTCGATATTTTATAACCTGATCTTTAACATTTAATACTAAAACTAATACTCTACAGTCCAGTTTATGAGCTCATTAGCACCATTGTATACCCAGTAACCGTTCTTAGGAGCGAATGTAAAATTCTTGGTATCGTACTCGTAAGCAAGATAGTTTTCCTTTGATTCATCAAAATAACCGACTATAGTTACTTCCTCAGGTAATCCATTATTACTCGATTGCGAAACGGGTAGACCTACCATGTTCCAACCTGGGTCCAAATTTATCGTCGTGTTTTCAGGTTCGGTACCACCAACTCTAAGTGTATCGTTGACTGACATCCGTATCCATATCCCTTTAGTTTCGTCCCATTCTATACGTTCATTGAAATGTTCAGCACGATCAGGTATGTAAGACATCCATCTATCATTAACTGTGTCGTAGTACATCACTTTCTCGTAACTTCCTGAAACACCGTTAACGTCATCCTCTAGTAAATCTGTCAGATCGGTACTACTTGGAATTATGTCTAGGGAAACGAAATTCCACCCATCTCTATCCGGACTCGCATTCAACTCCAGTTCGGTGACCTCTGCTTGGACCGTAACATTATGCATATCCCATGCATCGCCGTCATAACTTACAGCTCCAAGCTCGTCCTTAGCCCTTACAAAATAGTTTATCTCGGTCCCTTCGGGATATGGTGGTAGAACGGTTTTATAGGTACCGTTTCTAACATATTCCATATCTACCTTGGTAAGATTCTCTTCCTCGCTCGTATTGTAATAAAATTCTGAAGAAGAAACATTCGTATCATCTTCGATTTCAACAGTAAAACTAACATTCTCTCCAGCCAATGCTTCCACATCGGTTATATCGATCTGAGGTGGTGAATTGTTTTTACTCACCTGCATGGTCGTACAGTGAATAGCTCCACTCTGGCTTATGATAGAAGAAGAATCGACGCCCACTATTTCATAATCCGGCATGGCATCTTCGTATATCTCAAGAGCTTCAGAATCCGTACCTTGGCCGTAAGTGGGTACCAGTACTTTATCGTTGACTATCAGTGAGTTCGTATGTGTGTAATATGTAGATCCCCACCCTGAAGAACCTTTGATCATCGGTATCCGCACAACGTCGTACGGCTGCCCGTTTCTCGCTGTGCTTTCTTCTATAAACTGGGCATTAGACTCCAGTATATCGTAATCCTCATCGTTCTGATCCGTAAGTTCAGATACAAGAACGGTGGTTTCGTTCAAAAACTTGACCTGCATATCTATATGCCCATGGCCATCGTCGGTCAACCTTTCAACATGCCTGAATCTTTCAAGGTTGAAATAATCTGTCGCCCATTGGATAACTTCATCCTCCGTCAGATCGCCTCCAGTACCAGGATCATTTTGCTCGAAACACCTATCTGTGGTGTAGAATATCCCTGCCCCATCGACCAATAAGTTACCCCCTTCAAGTCTGAACCAGTCTTCACCATCTGTCATATTATACCAGTCGATAGAGTTGGATTGACCGTATCTCCACGGAAAACTATCATCATCCCACCTGTCGTACCGGTCGTACATCATATTAACAAAAGAAAGCTCACCACTAGACTCATTCGACACGGATATAGGACCGTAATCCCGCATCCATTTGGTATCGGTATCTTCGATATAGAATGAAACGTTATCCATCTCGACATCATTGCTCTCAAGATAATCAGCTATACTGTCTGCAGAACTTTGACTGTAAGTGACTATCTGAGCTGTAGACACATTTGCAATTTCTTTAGTCATATCTAAGTAATATGAATCTAGGTCACTATCCCATCTAAGCAGTACTTCTTCGAGCTGTTCCCATTCAGCTGGAGTTCTAAAGTGATCAGGTGTTGAATCAGAGTTCGATGACAGTGATATCTCGCCTATTGAAGATGAACATTCAGAGGTACCATGATTCGAAGAGGATGCAAAAGTGATGAAAAATGGGGTACACAGGATCATTGAAACGGCGAGTACTAAAAAAGGTTTTTTAGGATTCATGATATTAACCATTATTGAACACTAATGTATGTATTTTTCGTACATTTTGCTACCCTAACTAAAGCTTAATATACGACCTTATGTTCACCCATCTAGGTGCTATGATGGAAAGGATCTCGACGGATAAGGTACACGAAATTATGAAACGATATACCATCGGAGATGGGATGGATATAGTTTATGACCATAAAAAAAGCCATGGTAGTTATCTTTACGATGCTAAACGTGATAAGGAATATCTTGATATGTTCACATTCTTTGCTAGTCTTCCGATAGGTCACAACCATCCGAAGTTATTGGAAGATGAATTTTTCAACCATATAGCTGAAGTAGCCGTCAATAAACCTTCAAATTCGGACATATATACGAAGGAGCTAGCTGAATGGACTAGAACCTTTGCCAACATAGCGAAACCGGACATCTACAAGTACCTGTTTTTCATAAGCGGTGGGGCCCTTGCCGTTGAAAACGCTTTGAAAGTCAGCATGGATTGGAAAGTAAGAAAAAATTTTGAGAGAGGGTATGACCAAGTTGTAGGACAAAAGGTCCTCCATTTCAAAGATGCTTTTCATGGAAGAACAGGATATACTCTTTCATTGACGAACACTTTTGATCCGAGAAAATACCAGTATTTTACTAGGTTTGACTGGCCTAGGATCGACGTACCCAACCTTACATTCCCGGTCTCTGAAGAAGTCAAGGAACGAGTGAAGATGCAGGAATCTCAAGCCATCAGACAGATCAATCAAGCCATCGATAGAGATGGAGATGATATAGCTGCTTTCATCATGGAACCTATCCAGGGAGAAGGTGGAGACAGGCATTTTAGGCCCGAGTTCTTAAGATCCATCCAAAATATTTGTAAAGAAAATGACATCATGTTCGTGGTAGATGAGATCCAATCTGGCATGGGTATAACTGGTAAGTGGTGGGCATATCAGCATTATGACATAGAACCTGATATGGTTGCATTCGGTAAGAAGGCCCAGACATGTGGTATAATGGTCAACGATAGAGTTGAAGAGGTAGACCATCACTGTTTTGAAGAGTCCAGCAGGATCAATTCCACATGGGGAGGAAACCTTGTGGATATGGTGAGGTCGAAAAAATACCTAGAGGTCATAGAGGAAGAAGATTTGATAAAGAACGCTAAAAAGGTCGGTAATCATTTGAAGAATTCTCTTCTAGACCTTCAGGAGGAGTTTGACGGCATATCTAACGTGAGAGGGAAGGGTTTGATGTGTGCTTTCAATCTCCCCTCAACTGAACGTAGAGACGAGGTCAAAGAGAGATGCTTCAAGAACGGGCTGCTTGTTCTGAAATCGGGTAAAAGAGCCATAAGGTTCAGACCTCCTTTAAATTTCAGTGAGGAGGAAGTTGATCAAGCCTACGATATACTCAAGACCTCTATAAACAATTCTTTATAAACTAAAAATATTTCCTCACATCTTTTTTTCTATCTTTCCTGTAGCAGCATTGATCACGACTATACCTTTAGTCCCTTCCACGGCCCACATGGGTACGTAAACTAAACCTTTCTCATTCAACTCGATATTTTCATTAGAAGGTGAGTCTTCACTTTTTTCGACGATGGTAACTCCTTCTTCCTCCCATTTTTCTTCCATCTCCACTGAATGTCTTTCTTTGATGGCTTCCACTGCCTTTTCATAACTTTTTTCTTTAGAGATATTAGGTTCTAATTTGATATGTGACCGTTTGATATCTCCGATGCGTTGAAATGAACGGTTCCAGAAATTCCTCTTACCGGATATACCATTCAGGTAAAATCTCCCATCAGTGATCTCGCCCTCGTCCCACCATATTTTATAATGGAAAAGGTAATGAGGTACCAATTCCAATCTGTATTTGAATCCTTTTACCTGTTTTTCACCTAATTCCGACACATCGTTGAAGTCCATTATCGGTTTCAACGTAGATTCTTTCCCATTTTGTTCTAAATCAGAATGTAGATCATCATCTGGACCGATCAGACCTTTCTCCCCTTCGGCTATCCCTTCCATCACCGATTTTTCTAGTTCCATCTCTCCGATCTTTTGGATGAGGCTCTCCCGATCCCAAACCTCTACATCCGATGGAACATCTTTCAACATCTTCTGGTCCGCTTCTTCAAAAACGATCAGGATCCTTTCTCCTTCAGCTTCTTCCAACTCTTTTAGATCAGAATCTTTAAGCCGTTCCCCAGCTACGATCAAACTCTTGATATGCTCATCGGACTTACCGACTATCTTACCTTTCCCACTAAAGATGAGTTCGTGGTCTTCGAATTCGAGTAGTTCCTCCAAGAGTTTATAGAAGTTTTTCACGGGTATCACATTTTAAATATCGTATATTTCTATCATAAATATGGTTATAGCATTTAAGTTTAATCAAATAATAATTCATCTCAACGCATATCTAGCCATCTCTCTATTATCAGCGGAAATCATCTCTTCTTCACCGACTGCGATCACACCGAAAGTTATGTCCTCAGGGTATTCCTCTACGACCATCTCGCAGGCCTCTTTGAGCCCATATTCCGGTATCAAGTCATAACATCTCTTAGCACTCAACCTTTTGATTATCTCTTCACCCTTACCGGTAGTGACCACAGCGCCGTTCTCACCAGCGTAAAATCCACATCCGACTAATGGGCTATCTCCAACCCTTCCTCGAATACAATAACTCGTTCCACCAGTAGAAACAGCAGCTGCATATTTACCTTCGACCTCCGCCACACATCCAACTGTATCACCACCGTCCACTTTGTCATAGAAGTCTCTGATCATTTTTAGTCTATCAGAACCACCGGAGTCTTCTAACTTTTTCTTCATCTTTTCATATTCCTCTCTTCGTTTCTCAGTAGAGGGATCATGCTCACTATACCCCAAGTCCCTGGCAAATATGGTGGAATCATTACCGGTCAACATAACAAAAGGAGAATCATAGATCTCCTTGGCGATCCCCACAGGATTTTTTACTCTTTCGATAGCTGAGACCGCACCTATATCCCCTTTGAACATGACCGCCGCATCCATCTGTATAGAACCGTCGATCCTTATCCTGGAACCGGTCCCAGCATTGAAAACAGGATCGTTTTCAAGTTCTTTAACTACACCGATAACGATATCTAGAGCGTTTTCATTACCATCTATCCCCTTCTCCACAGCCTCCTTAACGTTCTCATCCTTATCACGTGGACTTCCGACACCACCGTGTGCTAAAACTCTCATAGATTTGTTGAATAATACCTCATTATTTATTCTTTCGATGATTTTCCATCAAAGAGCGAAAGAATGTTATATAGGTGGATTTTAATCATCCCTATAATGCATGAATATTCAGTTATGAAACAGCTAGTATCTGCCCTTCTAGATGAATTGAAAGATAAGGATGTCAAGAAAGTCAAAGAGGTCAGGGTAGAGATAGGTGAACTAACATTTTTAGGTGAACAGCAGTTAAATTTCGCTTTCGAGGTTTTGAGTAAAGATAGTATATTGGAAGGATCAGAACTCAAAGTAAAAATGAAGGATGCTGAAGTAAGATGCAACCAATGCGGTTATGAAGGAGGAGTATCGTATTCCAACGATCCAGGTTTCCACTTCAATATACCCGTGATATCATGTCCGGATTGTGGAGAAAAACCTAAAGTCATCCAGGGGAAGGAAACTATGATTACAGGCGTAACTGCAGAAGAGGTAGATTGATATGGATATTGATCTAGAACAGTTCAAGTTCAGGGATAAGAAAAAAGCTGATGAGATCTTGAGAGAGCTCGAACGGGCGGATGAAGAGATCACTGTAATGCATGTATGTGGAACCCACCAGGACACACTAGTTAAACACGGACTTGAACCCATATTGAAAGATGTGGGCGTGGATATCCGACAGGGACCAGGGTGCCCGGTATGCGTTACGAACCAGAAGGAGATCGAAGAGATCATTAAATTAGCGGAAGAAGGTATAACCGTGACCGCTTTTGGCGATATGATCAACGTCCCAGGATTGAATTCCTCTCTTAGAGATGCGAAAAGTTGGGGAGCTAAAGTTAAGATAGTTTACGGGGTAGATGATGCGGTGAAATATGCTGAAGGTCACGATGAAGAAGTGGTTTTTATGAGCGTGGGTTTCGAAACTACTACACCCTCTATAGCTTCTGCGATATTGAACGAACCCCCAGGAAATTTTAGTATTTTGACATGTAACAGGATCATCCCACCAGCGTTAAAACTGATATTAGAAACTGGTGAGATCGGTCTAGATGGATTGATAGAACCAGGTCATGTTAGTGCTATCATCGGTACGGAACCTTACGAACCTTTATCCGAAAGATTCCATATTCCACAAGTAGTTGCCGGATTCGAACCTCTTGATCTGCTGTTAGCTGCACTTCTACTAGTCCGTCAGAGGCAAGAAGGACGTGCTGAGGTGGAAAACGAATACGATAGAGTAGTGAAGGCCGAGGGGAATTTAAAGGCTAAGAATGCCATGGAGAAGGTCTTCAAAACAAAAGACGTAGAGTGGAGAGGTTTTCCAACTATACGGGATTCGGGTTTAAAACTTAGGAATAAGTTCAATATATATGATGCTAGAAGAATTTTTGAGGATGAACTAGAAGAGATTTGGGAGAAGGAATACGAAGAACCTGAAGGCTGTTTATGTGGAGAAGTTCTGAGAGGTGTTGTAGATTCCGAAGAATGTCCCAAATTCGCTGAGGAATGTACCCCCCAGAATCCTATAGGACCGTGTATGGTGAGTAGAGAAGGTGGATGTAACATCGCTTTTAGATATAAACGTAAAAAATGAATACATAGAAGGTATTACCAATACATAGAAGGTAGTACCCAAACTAAAGAGGTGGTGAACATCCTCACGAATGAAGAAGATGCCTTTGGACAATGTATATATGACTACTATAAAGGTGAGAACCCCTTTCAAATAGTTGAGAGAGACGATGGATACTTAGATGTTATACCTGTAAATCACTATTTTACAAAATATGAAGATTGGCCGGAACACCAAAAGGAAGCGATGGAACTCGCCCAAGGAAAAGTATTAGACATCGGTTGTGGAGCAGGCAAACACTCTATTTATTTACAAAAAAAAGGCCTCGATGTAATAGGTATCGACATATCACCACTAGCCATAACCGTTTGTAAAGAAAGAGGATTGGAAAACGTAAAGGTCATGGGTATAAACCAGATTCATGAACAAATCAATGACATAGAGACAGTTCTTATGCTAGGAAACAATTTTGGATTGTTTGAAAGTAAAAAAAGAGCTAAAAATCTACTTGATAAGGTCGATGAGGCAACAAAAGACAATGCTATAATCATAGCAGAAAGTCAAGACCCTCATGATACTGATAATAGATTTCATCTGCAATACCATAAGAAGAATCTAAAAAAGGGTCGAATGCCTGGTCAATTGAGGATCAGAAGCAGGTATAAGAAATACGCAACGCCATGGTTCGATTATCTTATAGTATCAAAGGAGGAGATGGAAAAAGTATTAGATAACACTAATTGGAAAATCGAAAGACTCATCACTAGAGATAGTAAATATTATATCGCCATAATAAAAAAATCATTGGGTAAAGAATAAATAAATCTCTGATTAATGAATAACCATGGGAAGAAACGCAGGCCTTGAGATGTTCAAGGAAACCCATGAGTTTTATAAAAAATACGGGTTCAACGCCCGGCTAAGTGACCTGACCGAAGGATCACTTGAATTTTTACGTAATATTGAAGAAAAGCTGACCAATGGATATCATAGAATAATTGGTTCTGAAGAGATCAGAAGGAAAAAGAAAAAACTGGGAGTAAAGAATAAAGAAAAGCACAAATGGAAATGTACTGCAAATACTTCCACTTTTGCGGCGAGGACCTTGCCATATTTTCCAAAGAAATTGGGTAAACTATTAAGAAACGGTTCTGGTAGTTTTTATGACTGTGTGGACGATGAATTAGTAGATTATATGAAAAAATACTGGGATATGAGAGGTGGTTCCGGGACATCTAGGAAGAAGAGGGTTGAAAGTATAAATAAATGTACAGGAAGAGGGGGAGACACAAGTCGAGGGTACCTTTTGTTTCCTTGGGAAAAGGTTCCTAGTTACTTCAACCCTCGGATGATAAGAGAGGTTGGGAGCGAGGATTTCTTGGGTGGGAAAATAGAGATTAATGCCCTAGAAAGGATGTGCAAGAACAGGAAATTTGTATTAAAATATTATCCGAACTTTAAACCCTTCGAATTCCATAGGAAATACGAACTTAGTGGTAAAAACGTAAGATTCATACCTGTTCACCAAATTAATGTTCCTGAGAGATGGGAACTTTATATATGACTGATTTTACAAAATATTGTTTCTTCTTAAATATTTTGATGTTAAAAAACCATTATTTTTTAACAACATATTTTTATATCCTTTACCTTTCAATCCCTATAATATTCAGGTCTAAGAAAAGATTACTATGGCAGAAGATCTAGAAAAGCAGATAGAAGACATAGAAGAGGAGATCCGTGAAACTCCTTATAATAAAGCTACACAGCAACATATAGGTAGATTGAAAGCTAAATTGTCAAAACTAAAGGATCAACTCGATAGAGAAGGTGAGGGGACCGCTGAATACGGTGGATATGCAATGAAGAAGGAAGGGGATGCAACCATAGGACTCGTTGGGTTCCCGAGTTCAGGGAAGAGCACTCTGCTAAATAAGTTAACGGGGGCTAATAGTCAAGTTGCTAACTACGAGTTCACTACTTTAAAAGTGATACCCGGTATTCTAAAATATAATGATGCTGTGATTCAAATCTTAGATCTCCCTGGTTTGGTAGAAGGTGCTTCATCAGGGAAGGGAAGAGGTAGTGAGGTTTTATCGGTCGTGAGAGAGGTAGACCTGGTTTTACTGATGGGAGATGTTTACAAAGACGATCTACAAACCATAGTGGACGAATTAGAAAGCAAAGGTGTTAGGTTGAATAAGGAACCGCCGGAGATAGTCATAACGAAAAAAGAAAAGGGCGGGATAGAAGTTCGAAGTACTGTAGAGCTGACCAAGATCGATAATGAAACCATAAAAGAGATATTGAGAGAGTACAGATATATCAATGCGAATATAGTTATCAGAGATGATATCACGGTGGAGGAGTTGATCGATCATCTCAGCGGGAACAGAGTTTACATCCCTGCAGTTCCGATCATAAATAAGATCGATGTGGAGTACCATAACAAGAATATATCTAAAATGATTGAAGAGTGGGATCCTGTCTATATCTCGGCCTTGGAAGAGAAAGGTTTAGAAAAACTCAAACAGAGGATCTTCGAAGAACTCAATCTCATCCGAGTATTTTTAAGACCTAAGGGTGAGAAAGCTGACGATGAACCTATGATCTTAGAGAGAAATTCAACTATAGAGGATGTGTGTAAGAAACTTCACAGTGATTTCATGGAAAAATTTAGATACGCTAGGATATGGGGACCCACCGCTAAATTTCCTAAACAACGAGTAGGTATGGATCACAAACTTAAAGAGGGAGACACTGTCAGAATTATCACTGATTGAAACAACAGTTAGATTTAAATTCTACCTTTCTTAGTAGTTTTTGTTATGATGAAAGAAGTGATCTCAAAGGCGATGAGTTCTGGACTAGATTTTACTAGAAGAGGGGCTCTCAAATCCTTTTTAAACAAGATGGAAATCGACGAGGACCTCTACGACAAGGTGTATATCGCTATCAAGAATAGAGCGTACAAAGATAGATTTGATGATACGCCAAAAGAAAATATAATCATCTTTTTACCTCAGTGTCTTAGAAATTCCGAGGAATGTGAAGCTGAACTAACTGATGAAGGTTACAAATGCAATCATTGTGGCGCATGTTCTATTTCTAAAATCATCAAAACAGCAGAGGATCTGGGTTATATGGGGGTGTTCGTAGTACCTGGTGGGAGTTTGGTCAGGAATATTATGAAAAAAAAGCAGCCGCGAGCCGTGGTTGGGATTGCATGCAATTATGAACTTGTCGAGGGTATAGAACATGCATCGATTCACGGCATCCCTACCCAAAGTATTCCTTTACTTCGTGGTGGTTGTAAGGATACTGAAGTGGATGAAGAAGAGGTCCTAGAAGTACTCGATAAATGAAGACTACCATGGTGGCCATGGGTACTACTTATACTACCGCGAGGACTACTATGAGTCTTTTCTATCTTTGAAATAGTACGTAGATACAAACCCTACCGCTACGATCACTCCTATCATTATGTATATGTGCATATCTGTTATATCAAAAGGCTTTTCAGATGGATAGAATCCATATAAAACTCCATCATAAGATGTGATGTAAACTGAACCATCTTCTCCGATGGCTGGTGATGAAAATATCTGTGAGTCAGTAGTATGATTCCATTTTTGGGTCCCATTTGGATTGATAGCGTATAGTTTTTTATCACGTGAACCTACATATATCGTCCCATCCTGACTTATAGCGGGTGATGAAAATATAGGAGCTTTAGTAGTAAAATTCCATATCTCGTTTCCATCAGAGTTGACTACGTATAGCTTATTATCATTTGAACCGACATATACCCTACCTTCTGAGTCAATAGCGGGAGATGATAAAACTGGTCCAGCAGTTCCGAATTTCCATACCTCTTCTCCAGTTTCTAAATCTATTGCAAACAGGTGACCCCCTGCACCACCTATATAGATGTTACCCTCGGAACCTATAGCGGGGGAAGATATAATCGCCAATCTGATTTCGAATCTCCACTTCTCCGTTCCATTTGGATTTACTGCATGAACCCTGCCTTGATCCAGGTATCCTTGCTGGTTCAAACGAGTAGATGCTATGTAAATAGTACCTTCTTCATCGATTGCAGGTGATGATTGGATCATCCTAGTTTCATCTTGACTTTCAAAAGATATATTCCATTCTTTTTCTCCTTCCGGATTTACATTATAAAGAACTCCATCGTTATTTCCAAAATATATATTCCCCTCTGGTCCGATGGCGGGAGATGAATCGATCCTGTTTTCTGTAGTGAATCTCCATTTTTCAGTTCCATCAGGGTTCAATGCCGTTAAATTAGCGTCTTTTAATCCGATGTATATTGTACCGTCGTCGGCTATAGTGGGAGTAGATTCCATGGTACTTCCAAAAGAATGATCCCAGTTTACTTCTCCCTCATCGTTGATCGAAAATAGGGTATCGCCAGCGGGTTGGAGTATATCTCCATCTGCAGTTATAACAGGTGATCCAACTATGTTAGGTTGGTTACCCATGTCTAATGATGTATTCCAATCCTCATTTAATTCGATACTATTCGAATCTTCATTTACACTGCCCGTTCGTTGAGGATTTTGTTTAAAACAAGGCCATGGACTATCGTTTGAAGGATTCCTTGACTCTACAGATGAGATGTTAGCTAAAATAGCCAAGGAAGAAAATAAGATCAGTAAGACGATTACGAATACCGCACTATTTTTTAGAATATTGCTTGAGTATCTCATTGTATTATGCACCTATATGGGCTCACAATTCAAGTGGACCCTATTTCTATTTTTCCCAACACAGTTTGAAAAGCATGGAAAAATTATATTAACTATGTATCTAAATGACATGTAAGGGAATAATATGATAAATTATCAGAGAATAATAGCGGGAATAATACTGATAGTCCTATTTGGTGCTTTATTGGTACCTATGAACGCTCAAGCTCAAGCTGAAGTACCTGAATGGGAAGAAGGCGATTCATGGGCTATGGGATACGAAATGGATATCGAAGAATTTTTTGCCCCGGGCTTGGATGATATAAAGGATGAAATGGAAACAGATATAGGCCAACAGGAAGAATTTGAAGATTTTGACTTCGAATTCTATGGGAGTGCAGAATCGTATACATATCTAGAAGTGATCGAAGAAACCGACGAGCAGTATATATTGGAGATACAATCTCAAACTGAATTTAACGTCGGTGGCAATTTTGAATTAACTGGTCAGCTCCCGAAAGAAGGTGAAAGTGCGGAGGATTACGATCCTGAAACTGAAGAGAGAACGATTAGTGGTAATGGGGACTTAGAATTCGTACAAACTATGAGCGGAGAAGCTACCTTCGAAAAATCTGATCTCGCACTCGAGAGCTTAGAAATCGACATAGAGATATCAATAGACGGAACTGTAGTATTGAATGATGTCCCAGATATGGAAGCCATCGAAGAAGAAGGCATATTCGAATATACCGATTATGATGGCAGTGTTGATCTATCATTTCAATTATCTATGGACTATACTTTTGATCCGGCACTCGATCTCTTCGATTTCCCCATAGAAGAAGGTTCTTGGGAAGTATCTTCAGAGATGACGGTTTCTGGGACATACGAAGGAATGTTTGATGTTAATGGATTGCCGGACTTCATGGAAGAGCAGATAGAGACGGAGTTAGGTACGGAACTACCGATGATATTCGAAGATCACGAACTTGAAGAATCAGAAGAGATAGGAGATGGTGTAATAGAAGAGACTAGTGAAGAGATAACTATCCCTATGAAATGCACTGGAACCGACGAAGTTGTGCTTTATGACGGTGAAACCACTGAGGTATATCTACTGGAATTTGATATTCCTGATCCTGAAGACCCTTATACAACAGAACAAGAGACACCAGGATTCGTCATGAAATATTCCCCCGAACATGGAAACATCGTTTCGGCACAGGGTTCTTTCGTGGACTCGCCGATGACTGAGTACATGACCGAAGACACTATGGAAATGGAACTTGTAGATAGAAGTACCGCAGCAAACAACATAGATGCAGTTGAAGGAGACGGCGAAGATGACGGCAGCATACCCTTTATTTCAGCAAACATGATATTGATAGCAGTGATAGCAGCAGTGATGATCTCCACCGTATTAAAGAAAAACAAGAAGGACAATAATACGACTAAAGGTAATACCGAGCGTCAATAAAGATAGCACCGGACTATTACAAACTCTTTTCTTTCTTTTTTTTAATTGTTATAAAAAAACTTAAACCATTTGTATGAATTTGCTAATGAAGATCAAGATTTGGAGACAGATTCGATATGGATAACGCCCTTGAAGTTAAGAATGTTTATAAACGCTTTGATGGATTTACTCTATCTAATATAAGTTTTGATATAGCAGAGGGTGAGATCCTCTTAGTAGGTGGTAAGAATGGTGCGGGGAAGACAAAACTTTTAGAAACGATTTCATGCATCTCTCCCCCCTCAGAAGGATATATATCCTATTTTGATAAAACTGTTTATAACGGGAAGATCGATAAAGAAAATTTGAGATCTACGAATCAAAGATTTGGTGTTCAGATACAAGATGAAAGATTGTTAGGGAGTTTGACGATCAAAGAGATAATCGAAACTTTTTCGTCTTTATACGAAGTTGAAGATTACAGATCATTCTACTCCGATTGTTCTCATATCAAAAAGGAGTTAGATCAAAGAGTCGGTACCCTCTCTGACGGAAAAAAACAACTCGTCAAATTTCTTCTGAGTATAGGTCATGATCCAGATATAGTTTTTTTAGATGAGCCCACATCTTATCTAGACGGGGAAGTAAGAAACTGGGTTCTAAAAAAGATCGGAGATATGAGATCAACGGGGACATCTTTTATTATCACTTTGAATCAGTTTTGGGATATCGGTAAAATTGCTGATAGATTGATGATTTTAGAGGAGGGTTCTATATCGAATATAATACCTAACTTTAAAAAATACTACCACAGCTCAGTTATAAAAATTGATAAACGGATCGACTTGGAGGACTTAAAATCTAGATCTAGATACTTGAGTTTAAAAACACATAAAGAGTCCACCCGAATAATTACTGAATATGATATAAAATACGTCCTTGATAAGATAGATATAGATGAAGATGATATCCTCAAAATCAGTAGACCTAAATTGGAAGATTTCTATCCACTGAGAAACGGGAGGGAAAAGGTTTGAAGAGAACTCCTTTTAATGCATTTTTAAGATCGAAAGCAAAAAGAAGGATACGGAATAAACGTTTCCTAGTTTGGATTCTTATAATGCCGATATTATTTATGGGATGTTTAAACCTGATATGGGGTGAAGATTCTGTCCAACCTCACGTAGCAGTTCTTAATCAAGATGATTCTGATCATTCCGAAATAGCTATGGGATTTTTGAGGTCACAGGATAATATTAATGTCAAGGAAGTGTTATCCTTGGATGAAGGGATAGATGAATTAAGAGGAGGTGATGTAGAAGCATTTCTGGTTATACCCGATGATTTTGGGGAAAAATGGATGAATATATCTGAGGGGGAAGAATACGAATCTATCGTTTTTGATGTTTATCATTCCGGTGGGGAACAGGAAGAGGAGTTAATAGATATATTGTTAAAAGGCATAACTAGCGATATAAATGATTATATCGAGGGCGATAAAAAAAGACCAGTTGAGATCAAATCTCGGAAACTCGATCTAGATAGAGGATCTACTTCAAATATGCTCCTACCTGCGGGTATATCTATTGTGATGGTTCACATTGGGGTTTATGCCTCGAGTAGCGATGCCTCAAGATTTGAAGAGTACAAGCTTAGTAAAAGGTTAAAAGCAAGTCCTAAGAACCCAATATTTTCAATACTCGGTATGATAACTGTTGATTCTTTATTTACAGCTTTAGCAGGTCTTATCGCTTTGATCTCTGGACTAGTATTATTTGAAATAAGTATTTCACTTATCGTTTTTATCAAATCTATAGTAATCTTCTTAACTTCAGGCTTAATATTCACTCTTATAGGTCATCTGGTTGGTAAATTTTCAGATGTCCAAACATCGTCACAAAGTATCTCATCTATGGTGGTTTTTCCGATCCTATTTTTTACTCAGGCTTTCCTATTTTCTAGCCTATTTCCTGAGTATATAACGAAAATAACTCAATACCTTCCCACGTTTCCATTGGCTGAAGGGATGAAAAAATTGTATTTTGCTCCCTCATCTCCTACTGAATATTTATTGTTACTTTTAATAAGTTTCATCTGGATAATAGCTATGACAGTGTTATGTTATATATTTGAAAATAGAAGAGTTTGATATATCCTACACAAAGGGTATAGTATTAGAGTATAGTATTCATAATTAGAGTATAGTATTCATAAATTCTAAATAGATAGATTTTATATCCACCTCAATACGTGAGTTACATGATCGATATAGATAAAGTCAGAGGACAGCTTAACGACTATGATCTAGATGATGTTAAGGTTGGAGTGATCGCTTCACATTCTGAACTTGATGTCTGTGATGGAGCTGTAGACGAGGGCTTTCCTTCATTGGCAGTATGTATAAGGGGGAAAGAAAGGATGTCTATTGGTAGAAGACTGGTCAGAGAGATCCAAAGGGGAATACAGATGGAGAGGCTTGAAGACCTCCTCCCCTGAATAGATATGACCAAAGCTTTATAATGTGTTAGTAGAATAAAACATAAAAGATATCGGAGGATTTAAGATGGGATTCCTTGATTCAATATTAAATAAAGAGAAAAGGGCTCTTAATAAAGCCCATAAATTGATGGATAAGGTAGAAGATTTGAAAGATTCAGGTAATGTCAAAGGTGCGAGGGAGACCTGTGATAAGACTTGGGAGTATCTACAAAAGAAGAGAAGTAAGTTCGAGCAGCGGTACGACAAATTATCCCAAGCTTATGATAGATTAGGTTGGCTATATTACTCGTTGGGATTCGAAAAAGAGGCCTTGAATGCTGTAAAAGAGGCACTGGGTTTGAATAATAGGAATATCAGTGCTCTAAATCATAAAGCTCTTCTCCTTTCTAAGATGGGCGAAGATAAACAGGCTCTACATATTTTAGAGGATGCGTTGGAATTTAATCCAGAAAACAAATATACCTGGGGTAATAAAGGTGACATATTCAGAAAGGTCGATAATGAAGAAGAAGCCATCCGGGCTTATGAAAAAGCACTAGAGATAGATCCACAAGATATTTCATTTTATGATAAGATATTAGAGATGAAACCCCGGGATGCAAAAACTTGGTCTAAAAAAGGAATAGCCTATAAAAAGAATAACGATTACTCTTCTGCCATAGAATGTTTCAATAAATCACTCGAGATAAGACCCGATCAAGGCGATGTATGGTTACAAAAAGGCTTGACTTTGAGAGATAATGGAAATATGAATGATGCCGTAGTCTGTTTTGACAACGGTATAGAAACCGAACCAGACAACAAAGAATTGTGGACTGAGAAAGGGAATACTCTTTACCAGTTGGAAAGGTATGAAGAAGCGTTACAAGCGTATTCTAAGGCAACAAAACTCGATTCTGAAGATAAAGATTTATGGAATAAAAAAGGCACTATCCTGTATGAATTGGAAAGGTATAGGGAAGCTGTCTCTTCTTTTGATAAAGGACTGGCTATTGATACTGGTGATGTCAGGATACTCAATAATAAAAAGGAAGCACTAAAACCTTTAGGGAGATATGAAGAGTTGGTCCGTGTATCAGATAAAATACTAGATAAGAGTCCATCAGACGCAGCTACTTTATACGATAAAGGTGTTGCTTTACAGAAATTGGGAAGGTTTGAAGAAGCTATCGACCAATTTGAAGAAGCTTTGTCTTACAATCCAAGAGATGTCTACGCTCTTGAACATGAAAAGGATATATTTAAAGAATTACAGAATTGGGAAGACATAATCCGTGTCACAGAGAGGATAACTGAGATCGATTCGGAAAATTGGGGCGCATGGTACGATAGGGGGCAAGCATTCCTTGAGATAGATAAACCCACACGGGCACTGGAATGTTTCAATAGAGCTTTAACTATCAAGGACAATGATGTAAAAAGTTTGAACGGTAAGAAAGAAGCTTTAATTCTTTTAGGGCGATATGAAGAAGTGATATCTGTATGTGATAGATTACTCACTATTGATAACGAAGATGTAGATGCGTATCTGGATAGAGCGAAAAGTTATGAAAGATTGAAAAATTTTGAGATGGCGATAGAGGATTACAAAAAAGGTTTATCTATAGATTCATCAAGACCAGATATGTGGAATAATAAAGGGTTGTGTGAATATAGGATAGGCTTGTATGAAGATGCTCTTGCAAGTTTTGAAAAGGCTATCGGTATAGATTCCGACAATAAAAAATACTGGAACAACATGGGTCATACACAGACTAAATTGGAAGATTATGAGGGTGCTATAGAGTCATATGAAAAGGCACTAGATATAGACCCTGAGGATCATAAGATATGGTATAGTAAAGGTCTGGCTCAAGAAGGTATAAACAGATACGAAGAGGCTATTATTTCCTACGATAAAGCTCTAGAAATAGATGACAGTAATCCAGATATTTGGTTCAGTAAAGGAGTTGCGTTAGGATGGTTGGATAGATACGAGGAAGCTATAGAGGCTTTCGATCGTTCTTTAAAATTAGATCCTAGGAACAGATTCGCATATAGACGAAAGGGTATCGCTTTATCTAAGATCGGAAGGCATGAGGATGCTATAAAGGCCTACGATAGATCATTAGATATCAAGTGGGACGATAAGGATCTTCTTGAAAAGAAGAAGAGTTCATTAAAAGAATTGGAAAGGTGGAACGATATAGTTAAAACCGCAACACAGATAATAGATCTGGACCCGGAAAATGTACGGGCTTGGAGGGACAAAGGTGAAGCTTTAAGTAAGCTAGGTGAAGCTGGGTCTGCTTTGGAGTGTTATGAAAAAGCGATAGATTTACGTGGAGAGATAAAAGATATAGATAAAGCAAAAGAACTTGTGAAGGATCTTAAACGTTGGGATGATGTGATAGAATATGCTGATCTTATTATAGAAAAGGATGAAAAGAACTTCAATGCCTGGCGGGACAAAGCGATGGCTTTAAAATATCTAAGAAGGAGAGAAGAGAGTATTGAGGCGTTTGAAAAATCACTCGAATTGGAACCAGAGAACAGAGATATATGGTTACAGAAAGGAATGGTATTAGAACATCTCAGCCAATATGAAAACGCTATCAGGTCATACAATAAAGCTCTTGAACTTGAAGAGGATGTCAACGTAATCCATAGAAAAGCGGAGAGTTTAAGAAAGATGGAACGATACGAAGAGGCCGCAGAATGGTATCAAAAGGCTATAGATATAGAACCCGAGAACACTCGGTACCTAGATATGAAGGGGCGATGTTTGATAGAACTTGGAGAGTTTGAAGAGGCAAAAGAGATATTCGAAAAATCTTTAGAGATAGATGACCAGAATGCCGAAACCTGGAAAGATAAGGGTATACTAGCTAAGGAATTAGAGAATTATGAAGAAGCTATAGGAGCCTTGGATACTGCTTTAAAGTTAGGTGAGGACAATGTCGAAGTATGGGTAAATAAAGCAGAATGTTATGATTATCTAGGTCGAAAAGAAGAATCGATCAAAGCATACGAGACAGCTATAGAAAAGGAAGAGGATCCAGTACTTTGGTACAAGAAGGGACAGATCGAGTACGAACTCGATAATAAAAGTGAGGCTGCAGAGAGTTATGAAAGAGCTACTGAATTGGATCAGGAATACGAGGAAGCTTTTTTCGAACGCGGAAGAGCATTAGAGGATATGGGCGAATATAAGAAAGCAATCGGATCCTATGATAAAGCTATAGGTTTGAAGGGTGATGATAAGTATGCTTGGAACAACAAAGGACGTGTGTTACTGGAGATGAATAAACCTGGAAAAGCTAAAAGGGCATTTGAAAAAGCTCTTGAGATCGACCCGGAATTTGAGTCTGCTGATGAGGGTCTTCAGATCTCTAAAGAGAAAGAGTTTGAAATGAAGTTAGATGAGTATGCTAGAAGTATCCTTGAATTCGAGTGTGAGAGAAATAGGGAGATATCCAAAGAAGAGGCATTCAAGATTTGTAATATCCCATATAATTTTATCGATGACGTTTTCAAATTCATCTCAACGCGGGAAGGATTAGATTTCCACGCCTTGGATAGCAAGGAATTAAATGAGATGGAAAAAGCTTCAAGGATAATAATAAGTAAACTAGCTAGGGG
>JAWOGF010000057.1:0-5154 GCA_046497075.1 Candidatus Saliniplasma sp. | reverse complement strand
GAGATGAGAAAGATAAGAACGATAACTCCTTTAATGATCTAGATGACAATGAGGGTGTGATCCTTAATGAGGTACGGCCGATGAACGACGAGGTCGTAATAACCAAAGATGATCCTGATATATTTCAGGGAACCGGATTGGACGCTCTTCTCAGAGAAGACGGTATAAACACCCTAATAATGGCCGGAGTCCTGACGAACGAATGTGTAGAAGCATCGGTTCTTCAGGCTGTAGACAACGACTATCGGGTTGTCTTAGTTGAAGATTCCACTGCTGCATTTTCAAAAGCTATTCATGACAAAGCGCTAGATCTTATCCAAAACAGGGGTGTTATAATAACATCGACTGAAGATATTATACATTTGCTTTGAGACAACTCCATAAAATAGAACCTTCTGGGACATGATTTTAACATTTATACTAACACCAGATGGCGATCTGGTGGGGATGATAACAATATCTGAACTCGTTCATACCTTCAAGATACAGTCAGATATTAGAAGAATGGAGAAAACGTATAATTCAACGTTCTCGTTCTAGCAATTCCCCTGGAATGTCATGTAATAGTTCTTCTAACAGTTCTTCGAGGTTTTCGTTCTCGTACTCTTTGTATACCCCACTTGTAGATGCTTGAAGTTTTGCGCTATAGATTTCTCCATTATCATTTATCTCAACGGAACATATCGTTTCTTCTTTCATCTTATCACCTATGAGTCCTATATTTGTATTATATTATTAATCTCTTTCCGATTCTAAATCGGATACCTTCTGCCTTGCCATGAACTCCTGATATTTCGGGTCTCTGTTCCTCTGCAGCTTCTTCTCTTTATCCTCAAAGATCCTCCTTTCTAGGCTATCGAGAGCTTTGTCCATGGCTTTCATCAAGTTCCAGTCAACTTCTTTAGCGTAGTACATACCGTAGTCGGTTGAAAACCGTAATCTCACACTGTACTTTGTCTGAGTCCCCCCCTCCTGATGAGACACTACGTGAACATTCAAAACCAAGGGATTGAGTACTCGGTTCATCTTACTTAAGGATCTCTGGATGTCATCATACATCTGATCGTAAACTTCGTGATTTCCCTTGAGACCAGATATCTGTACGAAGACCTGATCAGTTTCACGGAAGCTCGTGATCATCTCTATCAGGTCGAATTGAGTGAGCACACCCTTTATCTCGTCATCTTCGATGGCTACGAGAGTCGAGATATTCTCTTCGTTCATCTTTTCAGCCGCATCATAGATCATCGATTTCGGGGTTATAGTGATCGCCGGCTCGGACATCACACTGTCCACCTCTACATCTCTTCGAGGTGAATCTATCTCACCGGACATGTTACCTTTCTCTTCTCTATCGATCGGTCTAGTTACCTTATCTAAGATATCCTGGATGCCCACCATACCTATAAGTAATCCATGTTCATCCACGACCGGGAGCACTCTTACATCATATCTCTCCATCATCGATTTGGCTTTACCGACATGCTCGTCACCCCTTATGGTCTCCGGGTCCGGTGTCATGTGGTCCTTCACCATGGTCTTTTTCAGTTCATCTATGGATGGGACGACCCTGCTTATATCCTTTCTACTAATGAATCCTTCATATTTTCCACTTTCTGAAGTCACTGGCACACCTCGGTAGCCTGACGAAAGGAGCATCTCACATACCCTCACCAGTGAATCCCCCAGGTTCACCTCTGGAGGTGGATTCATCACGTGCCTTATTTTAGTTGAAAATGAAAGGTTCCTTCTATCTATGAAGGTGTTATCGCTAACGAATCCTACCACCTCTTCATCCTCTATCACCGGCAGTTCTTCCAGATTATGTTCTCTCATCATACCGATAACATCTGAAACTGTCTCATCAGGTGTGGTATAACGTAACTTTCCACTCATCACATCTTTAGCCTTTAGGTCTCTAATCTTGGTCATTTCTTTCACCTCGTTTCATATTTGTATAGTCATCTCAAAAGATTAAAGGGTTTTCATCTATTCTAGATGACTAAGTATCGAAAAATTAACTATCATAGATGGAGTTACCCTCCCTTTCCTTTATAAGCATGGTCTCCACCTACTTGTAGTCCACCGAAGATATATTGAACTTCTTGTGAACTCTAAAAGTGACTAAAAGGATGAAGGCCCATGGGATCAAGTGAACAACCCCCTTAAAGTTGAACCCTCCCCAGGCCTGTCATTCTTATGTATAATAAAGCATTGCTATATGTTAAGGTGTTTTTTCATAATTGATTATGATTTATGTACATTTTACACATCATTTTATTATCATGAATATTTGAAAAGGTGACTTATCTTGACTTATGAGGATGTACCATCGGTTATTTGATATGAAGAAAGGATGAGTCCTTTAACCTTATCTCCATCGTTTTTTATAGGTTCCAAACTCCAATGTATACCTTTTTGATCAGAACCGTCCATATGAATAAGTTGTTGATCTTTAACGGACACCGGTTCTTCGTTTTCAAGCACTTTGTTGAATATCTTCTTGTTCTCACCGTTAGGAAAAAGGTCGAAATGGTTCTTTCCTATGAGTTCCTTTGGAGAGTGGTCTGTATATTTTGCGTAAGCGAAATTCACATAAAGTAAATCAAAATCGGTGTTCAGGTAAGCCATCATGACTTCGGAATGGTCCATCAGTGCATCCAAGACATCCCTTTGTTTCGTCTCTTTAGTGATATCTTTCATTAGTAAAGAAAAGCCTTTATTTTTTTCTCCGTTGAAACAAAAAGAATGCAGTGAGAAAACGAGGTTTTTTATTTCTCCGGATTTCGATATGATCTCTGCTTTTTTTTCGAAAAACTCGCCCTTTGTCAATAATTGCTCGAGGCTATCTTTTGAATCGAATTCCAGCAATTTCTCTATGTTATTTCCCAGTAATTCTTCGTCTTTATATCCCGTTATCTTCTCCGCACTATTGTTCAAAAAGATTATATCTGTATTTTCATCTAGGATGATTATCCCATCACGAGTTTGCTGTACGATCTTTTTGTAGAGTTTAGGCGATTTAAAGACCGTATGGAGCTTGCTTTTCATATCTTGAAGTATCTCGTAATTTTCTTCCAATTTTTCACTCAGAAAATACACTTTACCGTAACCGTCGCCGGAAGACACGATCAGGTCGTACTCAAGCAGTATATCTACATGGTGTTTGATGGTCCGATAATTGAGATCGAGTTCCTTGGCTAGTTGGTTAAGATTGTAAGACCTCTCTTTGAGTTTTTCCAATATCTTGATACGGTTTTCGCCGCCTTGCTGCCCCAATATCAGGTAAGACAATTCCCGTTTCATATTAGACAATTTTAACCCCTCTTGATTCATAATACATTGCCTAAATAATTTCAAAATATACTCTTATCATTTTTTCACAATTTCTTGTAAAATCTAGCATAAATTATACCAAAAACACTTGTAGATTAGGTGCAAATCTTGATAAATCATGTATAAAATAAAAATGGCATTCAGTGGATTGTAACTGTCCTTTTTCCGATCATCAATAATATGTCTAGGAGGTTTTATTGAACAATGAGAACACTAGCCCTTTGATCTCATCCTCATCATTTGTAACCGGTTCTAGTGTCCAATGTATATTTTCTTCATTTGAATTTTCTGAATCCAACGGATCCCGGTCCTTAACGGACATAGCCTCTTCGTTTTCAAGCACTTTTTTGAATATCCTTTTGTTCTCACCGTTGGGAAAGAGGTCGAAATGGTTTCTTTCAATAAGTTCATTTGGAGTGTGATCTGTCTTTTCTGCGTAAGCGGAATTCACATAAAGCAAATCAAACTCCGTGTTCATGTAAGCCATCATGACTTCGGAATGGTCCATCAATGCATCCAAGATCTCTCTTTGTTTAGTCTCACTGGTTAAATCACTCAATAGCAGAGAGATCCCTCTATGTTCTTCCCCATCGAAATAGAAATAATCCATAGTTATATCAACAGTTTTTGTTTCACCGGATTTTGTTTCGATATCTACTATTTTTTTAGAGATATCTTCCTTTTTTAAGACCTCTTCAAGGATTTGGTGGAGGTTGGTGGATAATCTCTTTATATTATATCCCAACAATTCCTCATCTTTGTAACCGGTCAGCTTTTTCGCACTATTATTTAGGAAGATGATATCTTCATTCTCGTCTAAGATTATAATACCTTCATGGGTTTGTTCCACAACTTTTTCATATAATTTTGTGGATTTAAAAACCGTATGCAGTTTTCTCTCGATCTCCTCCAAGATATCATAATTGTCTTCCAGTTTCGGACTTAAAAAATACACTTTACCGTAACCGTCACCAGAAGACACGATCAGGCCGTAATCAAGCAGTATATCTGTGTGGTGTTTGATAGTCCGATAATTGAGGTTAAGCTCCTTGGCCAATTGGTTAAGATTGTAGGGTTTATCTTTCAGGAGCTCTATAATCTTGATTCGGTTATCTCCACCCTGCTGTCCCAATAACAGGTAGGACAACTCTTGTTTGATTTTTGCCATCGTCATGGCTGAAACCGTTATTAATTATGGTTTGCAGAGATATTTATACTTTATCGAATTTTATCTGCCCTGATCAATAATCGTGTTTTTCCACAGATATGATATGTTCATAAAAAACTCACTAGCTACTTTCTCAAAAACCTTTCTATCTGGCCTATAACCAACGGTATCAGACTCATACCGAATACAATCATCCATCCTATCATCCCTGGATCTTCGGTACTTAGAGCTGTAGATAATCCCGGTAGGTATACCGCCGCGACCAATATCAAGGTACATAAACCTAGAGCACCCCATACATACTTGTTTCTGGTCACCTCGTTTTTCAAGATACCAGAAGTCAGCTCTCTCATATTGAATACGTGCCAGAGCTGTGCGAAAGCGAGCGTCAAAAATGAGATAGTGATGATCTTTTTGGAACCCATGTCAGTGGCCAGGATATTACCACTGACCCCCATCGCTGCTACGGTGACTACAGCTATAATCAATCCATAGAATCCCAGCTCGCTCCAATTCGTTCTCGTCAGTATCGGTTCATCCGGGTCTCTCGGTGGTTTATCCATTATATCTCCGCTGCCTCGACATGCTCCTAGAGCGAAGGCGGGAAAGACATCGTTCACAACGTTCAGGAAAAGTATCTGAAGTGGTAG
>JAWOGF010000054.1:0-82266 GCA_046497075.1 Candidatus Saliniplasma sp. | reverse complement strand
GTTTGTTCGTCCATTTACTTTGCCGTTGGTCAGACCGTTTGTTCGTCCATTTACTTTGCCGTTGGTCAGACCGTTTGTTCGTCCATTTACTTTGCCGTTGGTCAGACCGTTTGTTCGTCCATTTACTTTGCCGTTGGTCAGACCGTTTGTTCGTCCATTTACTTTACCGTTCGTTTTGCTCTTTTTTAATCTCCTTAGTTTATCTTTATTGGATCTGCCGAATATCTTTCTAGAAATATTTTTGATAGGGGCTGCAGGAGATAATATCTTTTTGTCTTTTTTTTCATTTTTTCTAACTAAGACCTTTTTGTCTTTTCCTTCACTTTTTCTAACCTTTACTCTATCTTCCCCAATATCTAGTTCCAAATTTTGTTTACCCTCTAATCTAGAAGAAAAGGATTCAAAATCCAATAATGTTCTCTCCCCTTTACGATATATATCTATAACTCCATCCACGTAAGGATAGAGACTCGAAAATTTATTCTTCTCGAGTTTTTTGTCGATAAAATAGAATGTTGCAAAATCATAGTCTTCAAATTTATCCATTATGTCATAGATATAATCCTTAGTCTTCTCCCAACCAAAAGAATTAATAGCCTCATTTATCATGTCCACATAAGCCACTCTGGGACCGTTTTCCGAGATCTTTTTTAAGGCTTTATTAAGACTTATGCTCACATTCAAGATGTCCCTACTAGAACGCACAATTCCATGGCCCTCTTCGATTCCTAACACTCTCTTTCTTTTATGAGTGTACCAATCTATTATGAATAGCCGCTTCTCTTTTGTACATAATGCAACATCAACTCCACTTTCTTCAAGGCCTTTTAAGAAATCATCTGGAGATTCTCTAGAAAGTAATGCAACAGCTGAACCGCCCTCTTTTAAATTCTGAGATATGCACTCCTTTTTGATATCATTTCTGATCTCTCCAGGAGACAATTCGATTATCAAAGATAAACCGGGGGAGATGTTCCCGACTTCCTTATCCAATCCTTCTATCCCAGATTTTATAACCATATTTTCTTCACCTTAATATTTCTTCGACCGATATCTCGATACCACCATCTAATATCAAGAATGGATGTTTGTATGGATCATGTTTTGTGAACCTCATCTTACTTATCTTAACACTCCTTCTGAACTCACCTTCAAAATCTTCATAACCTAGATTAATCACTGAGTCTGTAACGAATCCCTCGACACCCAACCTAGATCTGTCCGATTCGGTGATAAGAAGGGTAACCAGGTCTTTTTCTTTCAAGAATCTACAGAATTCGAAAAGATTCCGCCTTAACTTTTCAGGAGATGAATAATAGAGGGATATAGCACTTATCGAATCCAACACTAACCTTGTAACATCGGTTCCAGATAGAAAATTATCTAAAAATTCTTGAATTTCTTTGAAACCTATCATCAAGTCTTCTGGATCTCCTCGTCTCAACTCACCATAATCGATCAGGTAGGCTTTCCTTGATTCATAAGGCTTCCAAGAGAGATCGAATGATTCGATAGCCCTTTTCATATTCTCTCTGCTTTCTTCTACAGATAAGAACAGCCCTTTCTCGTTATTTTTTAATCCACCTTGTATAAACTGTAGACCAAAAAGTGTCTTTGCACTTCCAGTGGGACCGCGAAGTAAGTGAGCAGATTTTTCTGGAAATCCACCTTGCGTTAACTTATCAAATCCCTTTATTCCTGATGATATCCTCCTCATGTACATTCCTCCTCCTTCAACATATCAAAATATTTTGGCGGTAAGACATCTATACCTGATCCTTTTATAGAATCATCATATTCCTCAAAGATATCCATACATGATCGTTTTACCAATTTTTTTGTGTGATTTAATCCGAGTGTCTGTTCATTATATTCTAATATAGTTCTGATCGATTTGATCAAACCCTTAACACCCTCTTCACCACACTTATCTTCAAAATCTAATCTATCTATCGGTACTGAACCACAAACGTCTTCAGTCCTTTCAATTAAAGAATTGTATAGTGTTTCATAAAATTCAAAAGTGCTCGAATCAGTTTTAGTAGTTTGAAGGTCGTATGTCAATTCGATCTTAGGGTCCTTAACTCTATATTGATTTACTTTTCTTGTCTTACCCTGGACTACCCTTTTTTCCATCAGGTCGATCTCAGTGAGTTCCTCTAGATACTTTGAGCAAGTTGCTATATGGAGATTCAATCCTTCTGCTACATCACTTGACTTTGTCCATCCATTAGAATAAACAAACTTTAAAATCTCCATCGAATTTTCTTTTCCTAATACGTAAGCCCTTCTTTGAAATTTTTCGCTTATACTTTTTCCTCCTGCTAAACTTTAAGGGTCTTAAACATTACATTTGTAAGTTTATGTTCGTTATAGTAAACAGGCCTATTTATAAGTTTTGCTTATTTGTCAGTAATTTTTCCGGTATAACATTAATCCATCCGAAAATTTCAAAAATTATGGAAACTAATTTAAGATAGTATCACATTGGAGATTTAGATATAATGGAGAAAAGGCTTCTAAACGAATATGATCCTTTAGGCTTGGAAAAGGAAATACAGGACTATTGGCAAACAGAAAGAATCGCTAAGAAGATCAGGGATGCTAAAAAAGGAGGAAGAAATTATTACATTGTACATCCCCCTGACAGAGTTTATGATGATCTGAGTTTATCAACTATTTTTAAAACCATACTATATGATGTTTGGTCAAAATATCAGTTGATGAACAACTACAATGTTAGGATGGCTTATGGATATAATGTTTTCACCAAGGATGTCCAAAAGAGATTTCTCCATAAAATTGGTCTTGACCATTTACCAAATTCAGAAAATAGTGAAATTCAAAATCTTTCAAACAAATGGAAGAGTGTAACCGATGAATGTAAAAATAAATATCAAGAACAGATCAGAGGTTTCAGAACATGGGAAGATGAGCGTATCGATTATAATGTTTCAGATAAAGATTTCATCGATTCTTTATGGTGGACTGTAAAAGAACTTTACGAGAAAGATTTTTTTATTAAAATGGAAAGTGAAGTTTGGTTTTGTGAAAATTGTAACAAGGAATACCCAAAAGAAGATTTCAAAGAGGGGACAGTAACTGAGCATGAATATCTGCTTAAGATACCTGTCAAGAGGGGGGATAATAAATACATATATTTAACAACTTATGATCTTCTTTCATTATTGACTCCGCTGGGCATCGCTATACCTCGAGAGGGTAAATACAGTGTTATAAGCTACGAATTAAACGGTATAGAAGAGAGGGGTATAGTCCAGAAAAGTAAGTTAGAAGATGTGATTGAAAAAGCAGGTATAGAGAAATATAAGGAACTTAATATTATACCTGGTTTTAAAATACACGAACTCGAATATATAAATCCGCTAAAAAAATATGCCCGGTATAGAAAAAAGATCAAAAAACAGATGCGAAGCAAGGTTTTTGCTTTAAAAGGGGTAAAAGATGATGAGGATAACCTAAAATTGATAACCCCAGGTATAACTGAAAATTGGGAAACCTATTTTGAAAAAATGAAAAATATCTCTGAAGAACTGGAGGAGGACATACAGTATCAATTAGACAGGGATGAAGAACTCGGAAAAAATATAAAATACAAAGGAGAAAAAGATTGTTTGATAGAAGACCTAAACGAAACTATAGAGACCGACTTGAAAGACTCTGGAGTATTATTGAATGTAAAAAAGATAAAGCGGAGTCTAAACTCCTGCCCTGAATGCTCGGAAGAGTTAGAACTCGAAATGAAGGAAGAATGGTCGATGGACACGGATCGTTTAAAAGAAAACATGGAAGAAACCTCAGAAGGTATCGAATGGATACCAGACTGGGCTTCACCGCTAGAAGATTATAACTCTTTAAAAGATATTCATGATTGGAAACTATCTGAACGGAATATGATCGGAGTACCTTTTCCTATTTGGAAATGTAGTTGTGGTAAGGAAACATTCATACCGTCTATAGATAAATTTAAGAAATTATCTGATGAAGATATCAATCAGCTGATATTTCCCTACTGGGTTAAAAAATTAGAAGTAAAATGTGACGAATGTGAAGAGGAGATGTCTTGGGTAGGGAAGATCATACATCATGACCTTATAAAATCCATATCGACTTGGACCCAACTTGGCTATCCTCAAAACGAACAAAATTACCAAAATTGGTGGCCTGGAGACATATCATACGGAAAATTCATGGATAAGGATGGGATGATATTCGGTAATCTCGCTATCTCTAATGTTTTATTCGGCGAAACGTCTACTAAGACATTCGCAACCCGGGGCAATATTGATGGGGATATCGATATATCCGACCTGAATAATGATATAGGATACGATTCGTTAAGAATCAATTTTTTAAAAGACTCTCCTCCCTGGGAAGATAGAGATATAAAACAGGACTTTTTATCTAAACCAGATCAAGCCATTAGGACACTCTGGAATATATTTACTTTTTTTACTAAAATCAAAGAGGATTTAGAAGAAGAATCTAAATCACACCAGGACTCCGATGAATCTTTTTATGATAACACTAATATTGAAGATAAGTTTATTTTATCAAGACTCCAGCACTTAATCGAAGAGATCGAGGAACATTTTGAAGCCCATCGGTTCGACGAGGTGATCTCACTATTTAAGGAGTTCGTATTACATGATGTGGCACAATGGTATATCGGGATTATAAGAACAAGAGCAAAAGATGGGGATGAAAACGATAGATTAGCCTTATCTCTCACTTTAGAAACGGTTCTAGATTCTTTAACAAAAATATTGGCACCTATCACTCCTTTCATCTCTGAAAAGATACACACATATATTCATCCGGATTCACACTCAGTATTTAATGCGAATAGATGTAAAAGCAACGAACAATTCAAAGATAAAGAGATCGAGAAATGGAAGGGTATTATCGATGAGATCACTGATGACATTTTTAAATTAAAAAAAGAGATGGATCTACCTCTTAAATGGCATTTCCAAAAAGTGATAATCGATGTATCTGATCAAGAAGATCTCGATAATTTCAGATATTTTGAACATATCTTAAAAAATCGGGCTAAGGTTAAAGAAGTAGAGATAGTCAGGCCTGGTGAAGAATGGGAAGATCTAGTCCTGACCGTGGAAGCAAACAGGAACGCTATAGGAAAGACATATCGCCAGTGGGCAAGTAGGATCGCTTTACTTCTAGAAAATAGAGATGCTGAAGAGATGAAAAAGAAGATTGAAGATGGTGAATATTTAATAGGTATTCAGGGGCATCAAACAGAGATTCAACCTGAGATGGTCACATTCAAAAAAGAGATACCCGAAGGACATGTTGAAATCGAATATGAGGATTTTGATATATACATCGATTACGAGATGTCCGAAGAAATATGGAACGAACAGATAGTTAGAGAGATCAAATTAAGGATAAAAAGCATGAGAGAAGAATTCAACCTAAATGAAGAGGATGAGATCGAGATATTTATTACCCCGCCCGAAGAGTTTATCGATGCTATAAATGATCATGAAAAAGATATATTGGAGTTTGTAGGCGGTAGGGATATAAAAATTGTGAAGAATGAGATAGATGATGCAGAATACGTCGTTGAGTGGGAGATCAATGGTGAATTAGTAGATATTGGTATAAACCCGCTGTATAAAACAAAGATGTTGGATATCTATGAATCTATCCCCGGCATGAACAAAGAGCTCTCTGGAAAGCTATACAACGAAGGTTATACCTCACTAGATAAGCTAAAAAACGTCCCTGCGGGAGATATCTCGGACATAAATGGATTCAAAAGAAGTTTGGCAAGAAGAATAGTTCAGACTATAAAGGAAAAAGGTGAGAAACTAGAAACTGGTGATATCCAAAAAGAACAATTGAAATCAAAGGTTGATAAAGAAAAGGAAATATTCATGGATAAATTACAAAAGATAAAAGGGGTAGGTAAGTCCATCGCTGAGAGAGTAGCTAACGAAGGGTACCACTCGTATGAAGACCTCGCTGAAGCATCCATAGAAGAATTGATGGATATCAGGTATATGAAAAATGATACAGCTGAGAGACTGATAGAATACTCAAAAATGAAACATGCACCAGAGGTGAAAAAAGAAGAACTTAAAATGAAAGAACCAAAAGATAGCTTAAAAAAGAAAGAAAAAGAATCTCAAGAAGAAGTCGGTGAAATGGAAGAAACAGAGGAAACTACTGAGGAAACTACTGAGGAAACTACTGAGGAATTACCTGAAGGAATCTATAAAAGCTCTACATATATGATCACCGATAAAGATATCGATAGAAGTTTTGAACTCTTTAAAGATATATTAGCTACAGGGATGAACGGCATGTGTATAACCCGTGAATATCCAAATAAGATCAAAAATAAATACGATCTTGATGAGGTGTCTGTAGTATGGTTATCCAATGTGGAGAAAGAAAACGCTGTTAGACCGAAAAACCTTGATGAGTTGAGTCTTAAACTAGAAAATTTTCTAGCATCTGGAAGTGGTGTCATACTATTTAACGGAGTCGAATATCTAACAACCAATAATGATTTCAGAACAATCCTACATCTGTTACAATCTCTAAAGGATCAGACCGCTATTAATGAATCTATATTACTGTTACCTATCAATTCTAAGGCTATCGAAGATTACCAATTAGATCTGTTGGAAAGCGAAATGGATGAGATTCTAAACTGATCTTTATCACTCCTTTACTGAGCCTGTCAATTTTTTAGTGATAGGTTCTTATTGTGTTAAAAAGAGATAGCTTGGAGATTTTCCAAGCTATCTTTATCCTTAAAACCCCTTCTAACGAGTTCTGGATTAGTATTAAAGAAATGTTGTTCAACAACATTATTTGTCATTGTAATGTCGAAAACTTCATAGAAATGAGTGAGTATATCCTAGTGATTATCTATCCAATCGGTCTTATTGGATATATGCATATGATAATCACGTTCGCTGAAATAAACAAAAATAGCCCTCGTTTTTTCTTTTAAAGGTTGATTCTCATGCTGGATAATCTCTATAAATCTTTTTTGATTTCTATCTGGCAATCTTTTTAAGTATTTTTCTTGCATACTTTCTTGCATACTTTCTTGCATACTTTCTTTGTCTAGGCTAAAAACATGTTTCATTGAATTTTTAAGATCCGTATAGTAAGTAGTATCTACAGGAACTATGTTCCTTAGATTCGATGAAAATACTGTTTTCCACGTAATAGCCGAGATTTCTATTCTTGATGGATTTAACAGATATGCTGATAGCTTTGGATAAATTTTTCAATGCGTGAAATGTACAGAGTGTATGTATTATTTTATCGATACTAAATTCTCTCGCCTTTTCTTTTACCATACTATCGTATTGTGGATCACAATCAGTGACTGTGTAAACCATTTAGTTGTTTACAGGAAAGGGATTCCTCCTATCCTTCAAGCATAGCTTTGCGTATGTCGTCCCTTTGTCAGAGTAAACACCCACCAACAAAGAGATTAGAGATGATACTTCTACCATCTCGATAGAGAGGTGACATACCCCTCTAGGTTGTACAGGCTGGCATCAAAACAAGCACAGACAATGGGTCTGTGCTGTTCTAGATGATGCGAGTAGAAATATCTTATCTTGTGGTGAATATGATCGAAGAAGTGGTGAAGCATCGATTGAATTACTAGACCAAGCTTTTTAAAAAATATCAACATATTAAACCAATAATATAATTGATAACTGATCATTACTTTGAACTAAATTCAAGGAATCGAAGGAAACCGCACACGGTTTTCTGTAGATGGCACTGAATTTTACGCGAATAAGCGATATAAGGATGGTGTAGTTAATCACTTGTTCGAGCAATACTGTAAAGAAAAGGTATTAAACAATTTCTCTGCATCATGAAGGCTCTGGCTGAGTGAAATAAGTAATCTTGAATTACTACGACAGTATAACCGTCCGCAGAGTAATGGTAATCTACTTGAATTTGTGCACAAATTCCATCGACATGTGGGATTCTACAAAAATTCCCCAGTGGATCAAAAAATGGTTTCATACCTATAAACAACATAGGTATAGATATGATACATTAGAAGAATTCGTTGATTGGTAATAACACAATCAAAACCGATATACATATATATCCTTCATTTCTTAACCTTTCGAAGGTGAGAAACAATATGAGAAAAAAACTATATGGAGTAATGTTTAGCCTGGTTTTTGTCAGCATGTTCTTGCTAATGGTAATGCCAGGTACTAGTGCAGGAGATTATCAGATGGGGGACAAAGTAGCAGAGCATAAACATGCTCACTATTCTAAAGCGATAGCTGGCACAGGTGGTGCTTACGGTTTTACGGTGGGGATCGAATGGTCTGAAAAAGGTGAGCATGGGGCTGCATTTGCAATGTGTCAGATTCCAGACATGGAGGAATATCCAGTTCCAGGCCCTTATGGATCAACAGTATATCAGAAGTATGTCCAAGACATTAAGCATGATTGGACTCAAGACACCGAGAGATGTGATCCATTTGGAGCAACAGACCACAAATGGTACGTTGATTTTGATAAAGGAGACGATTTAGACCCAGTGGATGTTTATAGAATCGGCGAATATAAATATCATTCAGAAAGTGGTCGAGCATATATGAGACATTATACTAGAGACTGGGGCTTGTTTGGCGGCGACTGGGAACATGAAGGTACTTATGCAAGATATTTCACCCTCGAATTGAGGATCCATCTCGTTGGACAAATGATATAGGTGCTAGAAAAGATGTATTGTAAAAAACAAACCCTTTTTATTTTTTTTATATTACTTATACCCTGTATATTTACAGTAAATGTAAAAGGAGATGGTATAGACAATCCTAACGGTGATGGGAATTGGAAACTGAATGATATGTCTCTGACTATTATGTATGAATACCAAGGGGAATTAATAGATATGCATCCAAACGAAGTGCAACGAGATCTATCGCCTGGTGAAACCAGGATAAGAGATTCTTATCATGGAAATCTCAGTATAGAAATCTTTGATGAACATCCAAACTGGGCTAAACTTCAGATTAAATTAAATGATTTAAAAAATAGTTATGGAAAACAAGCAGAGAGAATAGATAATAAATCATTTAATTTAACTATAGATAAGAGTAATAATATAGCATATCATGAGGAAACTGGAGAAAAAATAGGTTATTGCCCGTTTTATTATTATGCATATAATCAAGTGAATTTTCTCGACGGAAAGCGAGAAAAAGACGTAAATTTAGACAAAATGTATAAATTTATTTATATGGATGGATGTAGTATTGAGACTATTCAAAAAGGGAGTTCGAATAGAAAGACATTTTCAATTGATGAACCTCTGTTAGAAGGTTCATCAAAAGAAAAAATCAATTATACATCGATATCTCAATATGAAGGAGGCGTAAGTCAAAACAGAAATGAGGCTAAAATACGTTTTACAGGGAAAGGTAGCTATCCTGTTAATATTGATTGTTATCTCCCTGCAGAAATTTTTATAGATCATCCAGTCAATGAAAGCTATATCCGGATGAAAGCGACATTGGGATATAATCAAGATAATGCAGTCGAATATCTTAAGTCATTGGAACTAAAAAAGTTAGATAACAAGGATCCAGTACCAAAGATGTTATTTGTGTTCATAGGGACTATAATCTCCTTAGGTGCAGTCTTAGGTTATGTCGCATATAAAAAACAGAGATGAAAAAGGGACGATAAAAAATGGGTTTCAAGTTGATATTAGAATATTTGTATTCAAACAAGGCTACCGTAGTTGTGATTATACTTATTCCTATAATATTATCTTTGGCCTATGGCAATATATTATACAATGAAGATCATCTTGGGTCGCAAGAAAAAATTGAATTACCAAGGGATTCGGATACATGCTCAGAGGATATGATAAGTCAAGAAAAGGAGGAGATATTAAACAATGATGTAAAAACAGACCTAATAAAATTAGAGGAAAAGAGATTTAAAGTTAATTTTTATTCTAGTATATCCTCTGTTGCAAGTATCGCGATCGTTCTAGGGGGGATAGTATCATCACTGTTTGTGGGCAAGATGATGTCGGATAAAAGTATAATATACATATTGACCAATAAATCATCTAAGGAAAAATCATATTTAGAAACAATATCCATATTGATACCTTTTGTCTTAATTATAGGGGTTGTTTCCTCATTAGCAATCGTAACCTTAACCCTTCGCGAGTTCCCTGAAAAATCAATATCTCTTTTATTTTTTTATACATTTATTATTTTTGTATACTCCCTTTTATCAGGCTACGCGCTATCTTTAACATTATCAATATTATTTAAAAATGAAGTGATTCCAATATTAGGTGTCATTGGATATGTTGTTACACTGCCATCATTAAACCATGGTTTAGATATATTAATACCAATGAAAAATATATTGTTGTCCCATATATATAATGTAGACATAGATTTAAATTGGTCTTTTCTTGGTTTGACATTATTTGTAGTTTTGTTCATGGTCAGTTATATTGGCTTTAAAAGAGGTGATTTTTATAAATAGAAAGGCCTTTTTCTCAGTCATAGTTTTAGCCCTAATATTTTTCGCGGTTTTTACAACAATATATCTAAATAATAAAAATAATCAATTTACTAGTAAAAAATACAGTTTTAAAATTCCTCATGATTGTGCTGTAAATAACGATTGGGAGTCCATAATATATAAAGATTATATTCAAGGTCTTGAGCCAGGTAATTATAATGTAGATATTGACCCTGTTGGAAAGAATTTAACATTTGTTTTTAAATCATCTGTTGAAACTATTAAGATTTACACAAATAAAAGCATCAGATTCAGTATGGAAATTAAATCTACAGTTTGGTATTCATTTATTATAAAAGATCCACCAATAATTGATTATGATAATTTTACACAGAGTTTAGAAAATTCAAAACTATTCATAGCCCTTGATAAATTAGATGGGAATCGGAAGGATAGTACTTATTATATCTGGGGAATAGCAATAACAGGAGGTGTTGTTTTTGCGGCTAATGAAGCCCGTATTTACCGCAAAGAACGTGAGTAAATCGTTTAGGAACGTACAAGCATTAGATGATGTATCTTTTGCATTACCTAATGGTCTATCGTTACTTCTTGGACCTAATGGCAGTGGTAAAACGACTCTAATACGCATCGCCTCCTCTTTATTAAGACCAGATTCAGGTAAAGTGAAACTTTTAGGGTATGATCCATTCACACAATTTGATAAGCTAGTTGGAAATGTGACTTTTGCTTTTCAGAAACATCCTGTACCTTCATCTATGGAAGTAAAGAATTTTCTCAAAGGCATATCTGAGGAAAGAGGTGCTGACGGTTACGAAAATATAATTGATGTGTTCAAGCTCCAAGAGCATATTGATAAACAGTTCAAACATCTATCCGGAGGTTTCAAGAGAAGAGTTACTTTAGCACAAGCATTTATCGGTGATCCCGATTTTGTGATAGTGGATGAACCTTTTGCAAACTTAGATTTAGAATCGAGGTTTCATATCTCTAACTTGATAAACAATATTGCAAATGAGCAAGATGTATCATTGCTTGTAGTGACGCATGTAATAAGTTCTTTACAAGCAGACCATATAACCGTATTATATTCAGGTCAAGTTGCACTTTCAGAGATGTATTCTAAACTTGATTTAGATACTGTTCAGTCATATGTCCTAGAAAAGAATGATGAAGAGATCGTGGTAGAAACCCAGGATGAATTAAAGGAGTTACTAAATGATGGTGCAAATCTAGTTAATGTAACTAAAAAAGATTTCAACTCGTTCTTGGAAGAAAAATTTGTAAATGAGAGAAAAAATAAGAAATAACTAAGCTAAATAATCGAGGCCCCGGGAACGGTGAGAAACAATATGAGATATAAATCTCATATAAACCATTGTACCGGGGCCTCATTTTTCCCATTGTTTTAGCCTATTTATATATTACTCCGATTTTCCAACATCTAATTTTTTGTAAAATTTCCTATTAGATATTAATTGCATGCCCCTGCAAACTTTATTTTACAAACAAGCCTGTCAAGAATTTAGTGATACTAGCGTTTTGATAGAACAGCTCAAATTCGCTAAAGTTTTATTCATAGGAAAAAAATTTTCAACAATTTAAAAATCACTAAAAATTTGACATACTACTTTACCACTCAAAATATTTATTATTAAAGAAATTCTCCCTATTATTATGAAGATAGGTATAGTTGGACCAGGTTCGCTCGGAACGTTCCTATCTGGAACCATCGGGAGAAAGAACCAGGTTATACTATATGGTCGTAAAGATTTATCGCTGAAAGCAGTAGAGATAATCGGAAAAACTCAACTCAAAACGGATATCGAATACACTACGGATCCAACAAGTCTATCCGGTTTGGATTATGTGTTAATCTGTACTAAATCTTTTCAAACTGAAAAGGCTATGAAAGATATATCTGATTTTCTCAGCCCAGATACTATAGTCGTTTCATTACAAAATGGCTTAAAGAATGAGAAGATAATCTCGAGATTTGTCGGAGAAAAGAGAGTAATCGGAGGGATCACAGAGAATGGAATCACTTTTAAAGGATACGGGAAAGTGATTCATGCAGGTAAAGGTGAAACGATCATAGGACCCTATATAGGTAAAATCAACAAAGAAGTTAGAAAATTCTCTCGCTGTTTAACTAAATCAGGTATAAAGAATAAGATTTCAGAAAACATCTATGGACATATCTGGAAAAAAGTCATTATAAATGCTGGTATCAACCCTATAACCGCTTTAACCGGTTTGAAAAATGGAGCTATATTAGATGATCGAAATCTTTCTTCATTGATGGAAAACATAAATAAAGAAGCTGTTAGAGTCGCACAAACTGAAGTTGAATTACCCGGAGATGATCCTTTAAAAGAAGCAAATAAGGTTGCGAAGATGACTCAAGACAACAAATCTAGCATGCTTCAAGACGTAGAAAATAAAAGAAGAACCGAGATCGGTTGTATAAATGGGGCTATCGTGACCGTAGGAACGAAAAACGATATAGATACACCTTATAACAGAACGATGATGTGTTTGATAAAAAGTCTTGAAAATTCTTATTTAAATGATTCGGATTAACTCGCTTTCCAGATACACATCCTCAACGCCTATGATATCGACTTCAACTCTTTTCCCAATAAGTGAACTATCTGTTTCATTTACAACCACTACTTTATAATTATCTGTTCTTCCTTTTAACGTGTCGCCTTTTCCTTCTTCCAAGATAGTTGCTTTTAATTTTTTACCCTTGTATCTCTCATTCCTTTCACGGCTTATCTCAAATCTAAGCTCGGTCAATTTTTTAGAACGTTCTTTCTTTATCCTTGAATGAACTTTTTCGATGTTATTAATAGCTTCAGTACCGGGTCGTGAGCTGAAACGAGTAACATTGATGATATCCGGCTTAGCATCCTTCAAAAGCTTCACTGTTTCATTAAAATCCGTATCATTTTCTCCCGGATAGCCTGTGATCACATCAGTAGAAACGGTGAGGTCCGGGAAGCTATCTCTAAACCCCTTTATCAAATTGATCCAATCTTCTGGGATATACCGTCGATTCATATCCTCTAAAACCGTCTTTGAACCGGACTGAAGAGGTACGTGTAGAAATTTGTAGACCCTATCATCATACATGAATTCATCGATCTCTTTCTTTATAGGTATCGCTGTGTCTGGATTCATCATTCCAACTCTGATTCTAAAATCCTCATCGAAATCCAGAAGCTCATGAATCAAGTCAGGAAGTGATGAATCTATATCTTTTCCATACGAGGCTGTATCCTGACATGTGAGTTGGATCTCCCAAGCAGAAGATTTAAGCAATTGTTCAAACCTACATTTTATATAATTAATATCTCGACTTTTTAGAGGACCTCTTGCAAGTTTGGTGATACAATAGGAACAATTTCCAATACAGCCAGTTGCTATAGGTATTATTCCTATCAACTCTCTTTCTGGATGGAACGATAAGGGTATATCATCGGGAACTACCTTTTCTATATTTTCGGAAATATCCATCAGTTCCTCTTTGCAGGTCGTAGTCAAACAACCCGTAACCTTGACTTTGGAACATCGTTCGCTCAACTCTTTGATCCTTCTTTTCATCCTCTCTTCGGTTTTAGAAATTACTACACACGTACCTATGAGTGCTAGCTCGGCCTCCTCTGGATTTTCTACTTCTACATGACCTTTGCTGTTTAAAGTTTCAGCGAGCATCTGTGTCTCGCCCTGATTCATAGTACAGCCATAGGCTTCCATGTAATACTTCATTAAATGAAACTTTAGAATAGGAAGTATTTTAGTTTTGTCTATTCAATCCCTTTCCCTGTCAGGTCCATCTCTATCTAATCTTGTTTTGGAACCAGGAGTTGGTTTATCTTTGATCACTTTTTCTTTCCACCATCCCGTCTTGTAAACACCTAAAGCAATGACAAATGCTACCACATTACTCAACGCCATCCCTGTCCATACACCGGTGGAATTCATGGATAAGAAGATAGCGAATAGAAAGACGAACGGTAGTCTCAACCCCCACAGTCTGACTAGATTCAAACTCATCTGAAGTTTCGTATGGCCGGACCCTCCTAGAAGAGAGGTCACGCCTCTAAATACCCCAAAGAATGGCATGGCAAGGGCGAAGATACCTAGGAACTTAGCTCCTTCTGCGATGACTTCTGGGGAATCTGGAATGAATATCAGTATCAAGTTATTTCTCAAAAGGAATAAAATTGCTGTAAAGAACAACATCAATCCAGCTACAGCTAAAAAACCTTTTTTGGCCACTTCTTCCGACCGTTCTATGTCATCAGCCCCCAAGCTCTGTCCCACCATGGTGCTTATAGCCATGGCGAAACCGCCCATAATAAGAAACGTGATATTCAATATCCTGTTGCCAACACTATAAGCTGCCCCAGCGACTTCGGGATTCGGAAGTCTATATATAACAGCCCACAAAATAATGAAACCTATAGAAGTGCCAAACCTACCAACGCCAGCCGGTACACCAATTTTTAGAAACTCCTTCAATCTAGATAGGTCCGGTTTCAAATAAGAAAGTTTTAGTTTCAATCCTACTTTTCCTTTGAAAAGCATGTAGGTCGCATATGTTGAGCCGATCCCTCGACTCATAATTGTTCCGATAGCCGCCCCTCTTACTCCAAGGGCAGGCACTGGTCCAAATAATGGTAGTTCTGGTATTGTTATGCCAAGAAAAGGCATAGTTCCAGATCCAAAGATGAGTATAGGATTGATGATCATATTCAGTGAAACAGAGATGGCGGTGATCTTCATCGGTGTGATCGTATCACCCCACCCCCGAAGCGTATACATAAATGCAAAAAAGAGGAACATAAACGGCAGGCCTAGGAATATTATCTGGATGTACATTGTACCGTAGTGAGCTAATGCGGCGGAATCCTCTCCAGCACCCACTAGAATGTCCATAAACGTAGGGGTCATAAAATAACCAAATACACCGATCAGGATTGAAGCCGTGATAGCTATGAAATATAACTGTCCAGCAGTTCTATCAGCTTCTTTAAAATTTTTTTGTCCGGTATATTGAGAGATCAGAGCTAACGCAGCGATACCGAATCCCATCTCGATGGACATCATCATAAAAACAACAGTCCATCCCTGACCCACTGCGGTTACGGAATATTCTGCAACCTGTGGATCTGCAATCCTACCAAGCCAGAAAGTGTCAATAAGGTTGTAAAGAGTTCTCAAAAATGTGGCGACCATCATAGGCCAGCCCAGCTTAAACATGACTGCAAATACGTTGCCTTCCAGTATCTCGTTTTTCCTCGGTTTTTTCATCCTTTCTTTTAAAAAAGCATAGATCCCTTCGCGACGCATACCCCGAAATATCTCACCGGGCTTTTTGATAAGAGCCTTCAAAAGTCCTAATAACCACGTGAGTGACTCAAACTTATCATTATCCATCACTTTTCAAAACTGAATTTGGGATTAGGTATTAAAACTTTTGCATCACGATACAAGTGTATTCATTCTTGATATACATTCTCACTTGTTTTTTAGCCTGGAGAGTAATATTTTCAAAGCAAGACCACTACCAGATTTTAGAAGAAGGGAATAAGCAGAGTACTCTTTTATCTTCGCCTCTATGTATAGAGAAACTGCTTTTTTCACATCTTCTAAACTATCCTCGTCACCTATGTTCATTTTCTTGATGGCCTTATCTTCGATCTCTTCTTTGATTATCTCTATGATATATTTTTTCATCACGTCGTCTGTTTCGAGATGTTCACTGATAGCTGTTAATCCTTTGCCTTCATCTTCACCTTCAGATTTTTCCACATTATCGACTAACCATAGCATCAAGGGTATAATTATATGTTTTGAAAATCTATCTAGGTCTGAAACTAGCATACCAAAACATTAATGTATTAACATGTAGAGTATATTATAAGAATTCAAAAGTGTGGGAATCAAAATATTTAATTTACCAGCATGAGCCCATAAATACCATAAATATGTACTATAACATATGGAGAAGATTAAAATGGCCGAAAAAAAAGTTGATGTCAAAGGGGAGACTTGTCCGGTTCCTTTAGTGGAGACGAGGAAGGCAGTACGAAAGGCTAAACCGGGAGACGTCCTTATCATTGAGGGGAATCATCCACCTTCCAAAAAAGAAATACCGATGGCTGTAGAATCATTGGGCTTAGAATTGTTAGGTATTGAGGAAGATGGAAAAAATTGGATCATCAAAATCAAAATACCTGTAGAGGTGTGAAATATTGACAGAAAAAACCACCCTCATAATTCAAAGTGGTGATTTTGATAAAATTTACAGCGCTTTCATAATCGCTAATGGAGCACTTTCCATGGGGATGGAGGTTTCGATGTATTTTACATTCTGGGGGCTTGAAAGATTGAAGAAAGGAAAATTAGACAAGGGTCCTCTTTCTAAAATGAATTTTCTTGGATTAGGTAAATGGATAATGAAGAGAAAGATGAAGAACTCTAATGTAAGAGAATTAGAAGAGATGATGGATGACTTTGTGGAATTAGGGGGTAAGATATTGGCTTGTGATATGACCATGGAGATAATGGGCGTTGAAAAAAAAGATTTAAGGGATGAAATCATCTCAGATTACTGCGCTGTAGGAACTTATATAAAAGAGGCGAAAGAATCTGATATAACACTGTTTATATGAGGTGAAAAGATGAAGGAAGAAACAGTATATCTAGATAACAGTTCAAGTACGAGGATGGATGAAAGGGTTTTAGAGGTTATGAAACCTTACTTGTTCGAGAAATATGCCGTAGCTAGTTCTGAATTTGGATATTCTCTTGGGATCAAAGCAAAAGAGGGTTTGGAAGATGCTAGGAGCACTATAGCAGATAATATTGGAGCTAGTCCCGAAGAGATGATATTTACGTCATGTGGGACGGAAGCAAGCAATCTAGCTTTGAAAGGTGTAGCTAAGAAACTGCCTGAAGATAAAAATCATATAATCACTAGTAAAATAGAGGATTTTCCCGTTCTAAAAAGTGCCCAAAGATTAGAAAAAGAGGGATACGAAGTTACGTTTCTCGAAGTTGACAATAAAGGTTTTGTAGATGTTGACGAATTGGATGATGCAGTCAATGAGAGAACTGGATTAGTATCGATACAGCACGGGAACCAAGAGATCGGAACAGTTCAGGACATCGAAGAAATAAGTAAAATATGTGACCAGAATGATGTTCTATTTCACACCGATGCAACTCATACATTCAAAAAGCTACCAATCGATGTTAGTAAAACTCCAATAGATTTGATGACCTTGTCAGCACATACTATTCACGGCCCAAAAAGTATTGGAGCACTTTATGTCAAAGATGGAACTGATCTAGGAAAATTGATGGATGGTGGTTTTCAGGAAAACAATCGTAGAGCAGGTGTCGAAAATATCCCAGGTGCCGTGGGATTCGCAAAAGCCGTTGAACTCGTGACTGAAGAAGAGAATGAAAGGCTAAAAGGCATGAGGGATGCACTTATAAAGAAAATACAGAATAAAATTTCCGATACAACTTTAAACGGACCTGCAAAGGAAAGAACACCACATAATGCAAATATTACATTCCATTACGTCGAAGGTGAATCTATAACACTCCACATGGATATGAGAGGCTTTTCCGTGAGCACCGGTTCGGCCTGTTTCAGCAAGTCTTTAGAAGCGAGTCATGTCATAATGGGTATCGGTGGGGACCATGAAAGGGCTCACGGGTCAGTTAGATTTAGCTTTGGAAGATATAATACGATGGAAGATGTTGATAGAACCGTAGAAGCTATAAGTGAAGTTGTAGAAAGATTAAGAGAGATAAGTCCTTTAGGAAAAGATAAATAGATATTAAAATGATGAAAAGGAGGTAAGAACATGGCAGATTTACCATATACTGAAAAAGTAATCGAATACTTCAAAAATCCTAAAAATGTTGGAAAGATAGAAGATGCAGACGGTAAGGCAAAAGAAGGGAGCCCAGCTTGTGGTGACATGGTATCAGTTTACATAAATGTAGATGATGAAACTAAAGAGATAACTGATATAAAATTCGAATCTTATGGTTGTGCATCGAACATCGCAACTGGCTCTATAATCACAGAGATGGCTAAGGGAAAGACTATCGATGAAGCAAAAAATATCACCTGGAATGACGCTGCAGATGAATTAGGTGGTTTACCGGATATGAAAACTCATTGTTCCGTTTTAGCCGTAGAAGGACTGCAGGCAGCTATCGCGGATTATGAAGAAAGGCATGGTCTGGTAAAAGAAGAGGAACCAACAACAGAGGAAATCGTTGAGAAGAGACTGAGGCATGTGATGAACCCCATGACGGGGCTTGATGTAGTCAAAACTGACCTTATTGGTGATATAGATGTGAAAGATGGGATCATCTCACTTAAAGTAGATCTTGCTGAGGACCATCAATTCGCCAATGCCATCAAGGAAGATATCATGGAAAAGTTGGAACATCTCTGGGATATCGATGAAATCAAGATAAAATTCACTGAAAAATAATTGGATGTGTGAGAGATGAAAGTTTCTTTGGTTCAAAAAAAGCATGTTTTGGGAGATAAAGAAGCAAATTTAGGTATAATAACAAATACGGTTAAACAAAATGACAGTGACCTATACATATTCCCAGAACTTTTTCTAACTGGTTACAGGCTAAGAGATCGATTATGGGATGAAGCTGAACAAATACCTGGACCTTCTACGGATATAATAGCTGAGTTGACAGAAGAAGAACAGACTTCTATCATATTTGGAATGCCGGAAAAGGTAGGTAGGAGTGGGAGATTGAAAAACTCAGCGGTTTTAATAAATCCAGAAGGAGATATAGATGTATATAGAAAAACATACTTACCTAACTTCGGGCCTTTCGAAGAGATGAGATATTTTGGATCGGATGATGAAATCCCTGTCTTCGATACTCAGTTTGGTAAATTAGGTATGGTGATATGCTACGATATTTTCTTCCCCGAACTGACCAAAGCTATGGCCCTAAAAGGAGCTGATTTTATAGTTTGTATCTCTGCATCTCCTTCTATAAGTAAAAAGTTCTTCGAAACTGTCTTACCAGCTAGAGCTATCGAAACTACCGCTTTCACATTCTACGCAAATCTACTAGGTAGAGAGGAAAATTTCACGTTCTGGGGCGGAGATAGAGTGATTTCGCCGACCGGGATGGAAGTCGCAAGGGGACCGATATATGAAGAAGACATGTTGACGGTAGAAATTGACCTTGAAGACCTTGATAGAGCAAGAAAGGGTAGACCGGTGTTGAACGATACTAGGGATTTCCTGATCGAGTAGGCTCCTAAATATTAAATTCTGATCTACTTTTGATTCATAGGAGTGTGAATAGTAGATATATAGCTAAAACAATTATTATATACCTAACAGAATCAGCTATATCTACTTTTGTGAGCCAACCACTTAAATCGGGTTTTTTAAGCTTATTAGAAACGAGTCCTATACCGATGCCTACAGGTATCGTTAGAAGGAGGATTATACCATGAATGGATGTAAGAAGTTCTATTTCTAATAAGGAATGATTAGTTATAGTATACCCTTTGGTAAGAACTTGCGCAGAGGGGGAGATTATATTATTCATCCATATAGTGGTGGTACATCCTATAAATATAGATAGACCGGCTAGAACAGTGGTAGGGAGTAGTATGCTGACGGGGAAGGGTTTCCTACTACATTCGCCTTTTGAAGAATGATATAAAACACGGAAAAAAGAAGAAACTGTCAATATCTGAACGATTATAAATAGAACATACAAAACCAGGTACTCTTCGAGAGATCTAAGCATTAGGGTTTTACTATAAAAGCCATTCATCGGAGGTATACCCACCAAAGATAAGATTCCGACGAGGAAAGCCCCGATCAGTATCGGGCTGTTCTTAAATAGAGAGATCTCTCGAATATCTCGAGTACCAAACTGGTAAAATACTGCCCCGATTGAGAGAAAGAGCAGTATCTTAAAGATCGCATGGGATACAAGATGAAATATACTCGCTGCAACAGAGGAGATATTCCATAAAGATAAAACTGCTACTATCAAACCCATCTGGGCAATAGTATGCCACGCTAAGATCCTTTTAAGGTCCCAATATTTATGAGATACTAGGACTGCTATGAAAGCTGTTATAAAGCCGATTATTATCATTACCAATCTGATATGGTCTGTGATAAATCCCATACCCATAAATTTCACTAATATATAAACACCTGTTTTCACCGTGATACCCGCCAATACGGCGGTCATGGGCGATGGAGCAGATACGTGAGCATCAGGCAGCCATGTATGAAAAGGGATAAGTCCTGATTTGACAGAGACAGCAACTAATATGAACATGAATATAAGGTTTCTTTTATGTATACTCATGTTGGGAACCAACTCTGAAAGGACAGAAAAATCGAGGTAACCAGTGTTGAAATATATCAGCCCTATACCTATTAGGAAGAAAAAGGAAGCTACACTTCCGATGACCAAATATATGTAACTAGCCCTCAAAGATTCTTTAGTATCTGTATATGTTAACAGTACATAAGTGGTTAAAACTGTTAATTCAAAGAAAACATACCTATTGATTACGTCACCAGATAAAAAAACCCCATATAAACCTGTGGTCATAAACAAAAAGAGAATGTAGTATTTTTCACCTTTGGGAAGTATCTCTCTAATCTCTAACGAATAAACAAAGGTTGTTATCGTCACGATGACTGTAATAGTAGCCATTGTAACAGATAAACTGTCTAAGACGATCGTGATACCATAAGGTGAAGGCCAACCGCCGAGTTCATACCTTAAAGGTGATGCTAAAAGGGAAGGTATAAAATAAATTAATAGGATCCCGGGTATCACCAAGGAGATAAACGCGATTATATCCCTCCATATTTGGGGAAGATTCAACTTAGAAAGTACACTTAAAAGTAAAGCCCCAGTTAATGGTGCTATTATGATAAATATCGCAGTATGTTCAATCACTTTCGTCATCACCCCATCTTATCATTTCTTTGATATCTAGAGAACCATATTCATCGAATAAGCGAATAACCAGGGCTAATCCCAAAGCAGTAGTAGCAAGGTTGATAACTATCAAAGTTATCATGAAAGAGTGAGGAACTGGATCTACAATATTAATATTGGATATATCGGAGCCAATAGGTACGATCGGAGGAGCACCGCCGGGAACATAAGCTAAAGATACGAAAAACAAGATCAAACCTAATCCCATAACTGAAAGTGCCAAAATGATCTTTATAGAATTGTGAGTATTTGTCAATCCATACAGACCTACAAAAACTATGATCAAACCAATGTTGATCCCATTTAAGATCGTTCCACCTCCAAGCTGAATAGATAAACAAAAAGTGCGACAACTCCTGCAAATACCTTGAGAGAAACAACAATATCCAGAACTATTTTCATAAGACTGCTAGAGGGGGTTATATTAGCCAAAAAAGCACCCCCTATAACTATCCCAAGTAGTCCAGCCATCAAAAATGCAAAGGCACCGAACGATTCCAACCAGCTTATGTTCGACGCCAACCGTTCTACCTCTCTTCGACCATGAGTTACGAGAATCAAAATTATACCTGAGGCTAACAATACTCCTCCCTGAAAACCTCCTCCTGGAGATGAATATCCAAAGATCGTTACGTACACTCCAAATAAAAGTATGAATGGGGCTAGAGCTCTACCTGAGGTTCTGATTATTATAGATCTCATCCATTTCCACCCCCCATATGTACATTTTCCTCCTTCTCTTTTCCTTCACTGTCTTTTTTAGATTTCATTCCCAATATGATAACACCGGTGATGGCTACATACAAAACCATAACTTCACCAAAAGTATCATAGGCTCTGTAGTCGAGCAGGATGGCTGAAACTATGTTATCTGATCCAGTGGTCTTTCTGTTCTCTACATAATACTCCTTCAGTACGGATTCCTGTTTATCCTCATGTTCAAGACCAAGGCCGCTCAGGAGGGTTATCACTATAAAGAAAAGGAATGAAATAGTCACTATCTTCTTAATTGAGACTTTCCTGATCTCCAATCACCTCCAGTTTTTTTATAACGGCCAAGAAAAGGATTGTACTAGCTGCACCATTTACCACTGCTAACGTTAGGGCAACATCCGGGGCATTGTAAAGGTAAACCAGTATCATCACGAATATCGAGGCAAAACCCAAGAATATCAAAGATCTGATTATATCCTTTTCCAAGACCACCAAAATACAAGCACCCAACAACAAGATAAGGAAAAGTTCGATAACCATCAATTACCCTCCTTTTTCTTTTCCAGTTTAGGATATTCATCTATCGGTACTTCTGCACGTATTTCAGGGTCGATAAAAGCTGCTCTAGCGATTGCATGAGATATTATCGGACCAGTAAATAAAACCAAAACGATTATCAGGATGATTTTACCTGAGATCTCATCTATTCCTGTATAGACAAGGATACCTATTAAAAGTGCTAAAGTCCCCCCAGTTCCAGCTTTGCCACTAGCATGTAGTCTCATATTTATCGTAGAAAATCTCATAAGGCCCAGGGCAGCGGTAAACATGATTACACATCCCAGGGTCATCAAAAATACCGATAGGATCGTCAAGATCATTTAAAGTCACCACCTTCTAGATATTTAATAAAAGCCATAGTACCTACAAAATCCAGAAGTACAAAGGATATCGCGATATCTAGATAAAGACCTGTTCCAGTTTCTATACTCATAATCGTGAGTATTACAGTTATAATAACACCGACAACATTCAGAGATATTATCCTGTCGTATATCGAGGGACCAACAAAAAGTCGATATGAGGAGAACAAGGCAATAAAAATCAAAATCGTCGATATACCAGATAGTAAGTTCATTTGAAAACACCTCTTATACGTTCGTCCCAAGCCGTGATCGTATCTTTGATATCCTCAGAGAGATATTCTGCTTTCAGGTACGAAAAATGCACGTATAAATAGTATTCATCTTTTTCTTCCTCTACATCTATGACGAGTGTTCCCGGGGTTAAAGTTATGAGTAAAGAGATTAGGGTTACTTCAGAATCCGATTTTAGATTTACTTTTGTTTTTACTACTCTAGGTTCTATATCGAGAGATAACGATTGATACATCAGTATACCGTTAGCGACGATCAATTTGATAATCACATCTAAAAATAAGAAGATAAGATTTTTCAAGGACTGGATATACTCGAATAATGATTCCTTTTCCCTCCGTTTTCCTCGTATGACAAATTCATGAGCTGTGAGTGTCACAGCACTCGCCGCTCCTAGTCCGGCTAATAATACATATATTGATATCTCTTGACCTTTTAATATCACTATTAACTGGCCTGTCAACAATAGCCAGAAAAGTAGCAGTAAAACGTCAAGAAGGGCGTAGTGACGTTTTGTATCCTCACTGCTGGGGACGCTGTTCATCCTAATTCTCCTTCGTCAGACGATCATATTTACCTGTTAGAAAACTTGTTGCAGTATAAAAGTATCGCTTCGATTTTACTCAAAACCATAAAAAAATTTAAAACAGATTAAACTATACCTCATGTGATAGATATGCTCGAAGAAGTATCAGAAATGATTGGAATCCAAGTCTATACCAAGACTGGCTTGTTTCTTGGCACAGTAAATAACGTAGTTATCGATATGGACGAAGCGGCCATAGATGGCCTGTTCGTAGGTGATACTAATCCCCTTTTGGTTGAAGATTCGAAAAGTGTTAAAGTTCCCTACCGTTGGGTGAGCGCAGTCGGAGACATAATACTTCTACGATACTTCCCAAAAAGAGTATCGATTTCAGAAGAATGATCTTTGTATCAGAGGGATTTGATTGTCGCCAACGATACCAGAGTCCTGCTTTATTGCTAAGAGCTGCAAGATAATCGGAGATGTCGTTCTAGGAGAGGGATGTAGTATATGGCCTAATGCTGTTCTAAGAGGAGACCAGAACCACATAAAGATCGAAGAGGGAACCAATATTCAAGATTGTGCTGTGGTTCATGTAGATGAAGGTCACCATACGATCATCGGTAAAAACGTGACTGTCGGACACGGGTCCGTGGTTCACGGGTGCGAAGTAGATGACGAAACCATAGTCGGCATGAATTCAACTGTTTTAAGCGGGGCCAAAATCGGTAAAGGATGCATAATCGGAGCAAACGCTCTCGTAAGAGAAGATATGACCATCCCAGATTTCAGTATCGCTGTGGGCATTCCAGCTAAGATCATCAAAGAAGGGGATGAAGAAATTATAGAAAAAACAAGAACCAATGCCGTACACTATCACCAATTACGAGATGAACATAAAAAGGGTATTTATGAATATTACAGGGAGTGAGTTAATATTCGATACCCTTCCTAGGTCCTAATCCTTCCTTGTATGGATGTTTTAGACACCGCATTTCAGTGACAAGTGAAGCAAGGGTGATGATTTCATCTGGCGCGTTCCTACCGGTTAAAACGATTTCTACGTCTTTGTTATCATTTCTTTTTAAAAACCGTACGAATTCATCCAAATCTAGCAGTTCGAAATCCAAAACCACATTGATTTCATCGAGGAGGAGCATATCCCAATCTTCGTACTCCAAAGCCTGTTCCACTCGGTCCAAACCTTTCTTTACTTCAGATATATCTTCCTCTTTGATTTCATCCCGTTCTAAAAATTCTGAAGTCCCATAGCTTTCAATCTCGATTTGGGGTATTTTTTTTAAGATATCTCTCTCACCTGAGTGTCTACCTTTTAAAAATTGGATGATCAGTACTTTCATACCCCTTCCAGCAGCTCGGATAGCAAGACCCAAGGCTGCAGTAGTTTTTCCTTTACCATCCCCGGTATATACCTGTATTATTGCTTTATCCAAGATCTCATCTCCTTTTTTTTATGAAAACCTTAGATTTCAATCTCGTCGTAACTTATTTATCTTTTCATAATAATTTTTTGAACCGTCAAATTCCTCTGAAAACGCACTTTCATCCATTTTCGTTTTCTCTTCTGAGGTATCTTCATCTCGCAGAAGTCTTAAATAAAGCAGCGATGATACAACTGACAAAAACCCCCCAAATATTACAGATGTAACTAAGCCATAACCCATACTTTCTTTTGATAAGTCTAATCCAATAATTGGCACATAAGCTATGAATAAAATAGAAAATGACCAGATCATAAATAACATGCTCTTCTTAGTGATATTTTTATACTGATACTTCAACAGCTTGATACCGATAAACACTATGAGGACAGCATTTATTATGAACAAGATTTCAATTGAATGGATATTTAATCGGAACAGTGAGAGTTCAAGAAAAAGTGAAATTATCGATGAGCCTGCTAAAATAAGTATCCCTGCAAGTAAAGCGATGAAAGTGAACACATGTTTCGAGAATAATAAGATAAGTGATGATACCAAAAGTAATGCAAGTACAAAAACCACTGTGAGAACCACCGGTAGAGTGAAATATTCTGAGAATAACAGTGACGTCATGAATATGAAGATCAGTGTAAATTCGCCAAAGATCATTAATTCTTTGATAGGTAAAAGTTCAGAAAAAGAATAGAAGTGATCCCGTATATCTCTAAACCGTTCTAAGAGTTCTAAGGTTTCCATGTTAAAACATTATTAGCAAGCTATTTTAACTTTATCAGCTTATACCCGAGCGGTTATAAATGTTAAAATATCATAGGAATAAACTGGGACAGCTCGCCGAAGAACCATAATGCTGCTATTACCACAGCGATCAGTATCAGTACTATGACACATTTAATCAGATGCCATACAAACCAAACAATCAGTATCAAGACTATGATCACCAATAATATCAGTAGTGGGATTATGATAGCCATATTGTTGATTAATAAATCAAATTATTTAAAATTTTATAAGTATTACCTAAATTTAGATACCTGAAAAATTTAAATCACACCCTTGGTTAGTAGTGATAGATGATTAAAGAATTCAAACATTTCACCGTCAGAAAAGGGATAGGTAAAAACGATATATCTGCATTGAATGCTATAGATAAAGCATACCATGACGCTGGGATCTGTGATTTCAACCTCATCCGAGTTTCATCTATTTTACCAAATGGGATCGAAAGAGTAGACGAAATCTACGAAGAGTTCGGATCTTTCCTCCCCTGTGTTTTAGCTGAAGCTGTAGGTGTTAAAAACGAAGTAGCTGCTGGGATTGGATATGGGTTTGATGACGAAGGGGGAGGTTATGTTGCTGAGCATTCACTATTTATGAAAGATATTGATATGGATGAATTTGATGACCAGATAAAAAAGAAAGTCAGAGAGATGGGACACATACGTGATATTAATATTCCGAACATTCATGTAGAGAGTATCAAAACAGATATAAATGAGGCAGAGTTTGGCTGCTCTGTTGCTGTCCTGGTGTATTTACCATGAGTCGAGAAAGATATGGTATAATTGTATGTCCTGATTGTCAAAATGCTCGATCGGTAGATCTTTCAAATAAGACCGCTAGCTGTAATTATTGTGGTAACAAGATGAAGATCAAAAAGATGAATATATATTATCAAACAAATTCTCAAAAAGAGGCTGTTTGGGCTGTTCAAAGATTGAATGAAAAATTGAGAGGAAAAGAGATACCTAGGAAGAAAAATGAACCATCGGACCCATATTACATGGCGATAAAAAAATCCGATGAAGGAGAAAACAAAAGAGAAAAACTATTGATCATGGCTAGAGTACTAACAAGGGAGTTAGGAGAGTTTGGTAGGGAAGACCTTGAGGAAATATCTGAGAAAGGGGACCTAGGAGACGCTGATACTATGATCGAAGATATACGTAAAATCGATGAGGTATATGAACCAGAACCAGAAATATTCAAATCGATTTAAAATCTTTTTACCATATAGGGGCCTTTCAAACTATAACCTAAATTCCTATAATACTCTCTAGCTCCGACCCCACTGATCACCCGTAAACTATCAAATTCATCCGATGCAAGTCTTTCACATTCATCTAAAAGTCTTTTACCGAAGCCCTTATGCTGATACTTTTCACTTTCATCTTCCACGGGTGTCATCGAACCGACAACCTTCAATTCTCTGATGACCGGTGAATTATCTTCACATATCCTTAATCTTGCATAACCTACAAGAACAGAACCATCACCTAATTCTAGAAAATATTCTCTACCACCAGAAGCTCTATAATCGATAATTTTCATATCGATATCAGAGAGTTCTATCTCTTTATTAGAATGACCCGCCTCTCTGCACCTTATACATCTACAGCTTAGTTCTCTGTCATTTAATTCCTTTTTTGCATACTGTCGCAGATTACTTTTCTTTACACCTGCTTCGACTAATGGAGATGGTATATCTCTCTGGACTCTTTGAATACGTACGTATGGTGGCACTCCAGCCTTCATCTTAGCTACCAGCGTTGAGGCTTCATCGGTATCCAAAGGGGTATATTGCCCCTCTTTCCACATATCATATAATTCAGTCCCTTCGACCACTAGAGTTGGATAGATCTTCAACATATCGGGTCTGTAACGCTCATCTTCAAATAACTTTTTGAACTCTTCACGGTCTTTTTCAAAATCACTCCCAGGAAGTCCAGGCATCATATGATAACAGACTTTGAATCCTTTTTCTTTAGCTAGCCAAGTTGCTTCTATGGTATCCTTTACAGTATGACCCCGCTGGATATTTTTCAACAGGTCGTCATCCAAAGTCTGTACACCGATCTCAACTCTTGTAGCACCCAATTCTAACATCCGGTCGAGTTGAGGTTCTTTACAATAATCTGGTCTTGTTTCAATGGTCAGACCTATACACCGTATGTCAGCGGTTTCATTGATTGTTTTAGATTCCTCTAAAGACTCGGAAATCGATCCGTTCAACCCATCTAAACATCCTTTAACAAACCTTTTCTGATATCCCCAATCTCTAGCCGGAAACGTTCCACCCATGACGATTAGGTCTACTTTATCGGTTTTATGACCTATTGCATCGTATTGACGTAACCTATCTTCCACCTGCCATCTAGGGTCGAAATCGTTCCTTTCAGCCCTGAGAGCCGCTGGTTCTTTACCAGTATAGGATTGAGGAGAAGGTAAATCTTTTTCAGGGCCTCCCGGGCACATAATACATCTTCCATGGGGACATTCAGCTGGAGAAGTCATGCAGGCTATAACTGTTACACCCGATTTCTTTCTAGCTGGTTTCCTTTGAAGAACTGAAACGACATCTTTCCTTTGGATACCTTCAACTTTATTTACATGCTCTAACAACTCGGAATTCTTTGGAAGTTCGGAAACACCGTATTCTTTACAGTACTTCATCTTGGCTTTTTGAAGTTCGTTTGAAGAATTGATTTCACCAGATTCGATGTCTTTAAGGATTTCCTTTAGATGCTTCATCTAGTAATCGATTCAACCTTTGCATATAACAATTTTTCCGTCACTCTTCACGAAAAAGGGAAAATGATATATAATCAATTTATGTAATGTGGAATCGGGTCAGACGATGGCTTGCTCGTCAGTGATGACCTGTACTAGAGGGCTCATAGTCTAGTTGGTTATGACGTCGCCTTGACATGGCGGAGGTCGCCGGTTCGAATCCGGCTGAGCCCATTATAAAATTTTATATTTTTAATGGGCAGGTAGAATCTATGATTTCGACGAATAAATTTACTTCGTTCATTTATTCGTCTTGATTCTCGTTATCACTGCAGATTCTAATCTAGCGGTCCCTTTATAAATAGTTAGATTCACGTCTTACTAGATATGGATCTCTAACATAAGACTCTCCGATTAAAAAGGTAATCTATATATGAAGTAAACACATATATATTATAAGGGACAGAACTCTTAAAGCATAGTTCTGTCGATTCGGGTACGATACACTACCAGATCCTGTGTATCTGTTTAAGGAGGAAATCAAATGCATAAACGTAGCAAGATATTGAGTATATCGATAGCTATATGTTTAATATTAATGACATTTTCGTCATTGGGAACTGTTTTTATAGATGGGGAACAAAACACTGAAGGCCCTGATGCTAGTGAAGGTCCGCTGGATCTGAGTGAATATATCATAGCGGTGGATCCCGGGCATGGAGGTTCAGATTCGGGGGCCGTCGGTCCAAGTGGTTATCTCGAAAAGGAATGTGTTCTAGACATCGGACTGCGTTTAAGGGACCTGCTCGAAGCAAATGGTGCTGAAGTCGTCATGACCCGTGAAACGGACGTTTACGTTGGACTCTCAGAGAGGGCGGATATAGCCAATAATGCCGGGACCGACATCTTTATCAGCTTACATAATAACGCTTTTGATGGAAACACTAAGGGGATTGAATCATTTTATCACGAGGATTTACCCTCTGACTCAGATGCCGCCCAGCTGACAACTCTTCTACAGGATGAACTGATAGCTGAGATAGACAGCCCTGACAGAGGGGTGAAGACCGCAAACTATGCCGTTCTAAGGGAAACATGGATGCCCGCATCCCTCACTGAGAATATGTTTATAGATAATCCTGATGAAGAAGCAAAATTAATGGATCCAGATATTAGACAGCGTATAGCAGAGGCTCATTACAGGGCGATATGTGACTACTTTGGAGTGGATCCTAGTCCGCCTGGTGAAGCTGAATTTGTTTTGAACAATTGGTCTGCAGCTCCGGATACAGTAGAACCAGGAGAAACAGTTACCATCGATGGTGAAGTTGAGAACATAGGTGATGATGAAGATACCGTTCCCATAGAACTTTACATAAATGGTGAATATACAGATACTCAATGGAAAAGTTTGGCACCCGGAGAAAGCACTGGAGTTTCTTTTCAACATTCAGAGGAGGAAGAGGGGACGTATGATGTGTGGGTCTTTGAATATTATGATGGGATAGGCGATGAATGGGAGGGGGAATTCACGGTCGAACAAGAAACAGGTGCACCAGCACCTCCTGATAATCTTACGATTGAACACCATCAAGATAACAATTCTAATGAAGAGTATATATTATCGGACACGGATTTGGATTCAGAAATCGATGATAATGCGTTCATGGGTTATGAGGATGGTGAGTCCGGTGAATGTTGCTCCCAGGATTGTTCCTGGAGATTTACTTATGGAGAAGACATAAATCCTGATCCCGTTGAAGCAGGTGATACAGTAACCATATCTGGTGAGGTTATCCATGATAACGGTCAAAATCATGCACAAGCTTTAGTATCCTTATATATCGATGGAACGGAAGTAGATAACCTTGTCACTGGATCCTTGGGTTGGGATGAAACTGAATCATTTAGTTTTGATAGGACGATAGATTCACCAGGTACTTATGATGTAGATTTATATGTGTTCTACTATGACGACGGTATAGTAGGTGGCTGGTGGCAGAGATGGAATAGTTCGTTCGAAGTCACAGAGGAAAGTTACCCTGAGTTCGAGTTGTCGGATTGGTCTACCATGCCCAACACTGTTGAAACTAATGAAACGGTGACCATTGAAGGTAATATTACGAACGTTGGGGATGAATCAGGGGACGTTTCAGCAGAGCTGTATGTAGGTGATGATTATGTGGCATCGAAATGGGATACTTTAGATCCTAATGAAACAAAAACATTTACACATACTCATTCAGAGAGTGAGGAAGGTCAACATCACGTAAGAATAGCAGCATGGTGTGAACTAAAATCCCCTCCCGTTGACGACGAATGGAATGGGGAGTTCGAAGTTTTAGATGCAGCAAATATGGAAGTCGAAACTATTGGAACGTCAGACGTAAACACCGATTCAGCAACTTTAGAGGGCGAACTTTTAGATATGGGAGGTATGGATGCTCCTCACAATCAGATTACCTGGGATGCTAGCCCGGATGATGCATCTGGTGAAGTCGATTATTACAATATTTACCGTTCAGAAGATGAAAATGGACCCTGGGATAATCCTATTGAAAACGTAGTAGCAAACGGTTCGAGTGACTATGGATATATAGATGATGATGCAGCTGGGGAACCTTATTATTGGTATATTGTGAGAGCTGTAGGAACCAATGGTATAGAAGAAGGTAATTCAGATAGTGCACAGGAACCCGTTATGGACCCGGATGTTCAAGTTTTCTTCAGGTACAAAGAATCAGGAGATACGACTTGGCAGGAAACTCAATCACAGCAGATTACCTCAGAAGGTATGTTCTATGAGTATGTTTCAGGTCTGAAATCTGATACGGAGTATGAATTCGAGGCTGTGGTGCAGTGGGATAGTGAAGAGGATGTGGGACTGATTGAAACATTCAGAACAGATACTGATAATTATTCTCTCGAAATTGTTGCAGAAGAAGGTGGTACCACCGATCCCGAACCAGGCACATACATCTATGAAGAAGGCACGGAGGTGACCATTGAAGCTATTCCAGATGAAAGTTGGAAATTCGAAAATTGGAGCGTTGATAATCAGGTAAACATCGAGAACAGACAAGAAAATCAAGATGATATCATATATGGTTTCTGGCCTCACTGGACAGACCCAACTGAATACGAGCCGAATTGGGAAGAGCTCACGCATGTTTCCGTGTTCTCTATTACAGCTCAATCAGATGGTTCTCTATATGAAGGCAACATGGATCATTATGATGATGTAAAAAACGCATCAGAAGGAACAGATACTGATGTAACATTAACCATCACTCAATTCGACCAGGATATACAGGATGAGATACTGGCATATCATAAACAAGACCTGGTAGACAATGTTGTAAGCGTATTAGATGATTACGACGCAGATGGGGTCAACATCGATATAGAGTTCGTTCGTGAAACAAACAGCATAACCGGCGAATCTAACGTTGACCTGATGGAAGAACTGTTATTAACCTTGTATCAAGACGTAAAGGCAGAAAATGAGAATTATCATATAAGCTTCTGCACAGCTGGATCTGTGGAAGAGGTTTACAGGAATTCCCAACTTTCTGAATATACTGATCATGTGTTTTTGATGGGTTATGACTATCATTGGAGTGGGGCTCAGAACACAGGTCCAGTATCCCCATACGACTCGGAACAGTATTTCGATGTCACGGATTCTATGGATATTTTAAGAGATTACTATCTCGATAAACAACTGGTCATGGGTTTACCCTTTTACGGATACGAATGGCCCGCTGAAAGCAATGAACCAGGTGCAGCAACAGAAGGTGATGGCGAATCAGTGTTTATGACGGAGGCTGTAGATAATGCTGATGTCTACGGCAGGAATTGGCATGAAGATTCTAGTGTTCCGTGGTACGCTTATGAGGAGAACGGGCAGTGGTATCAAGGGTGGTACGATGATGAAGAGTCGCTTGAAATGAAGTGGAGATATGTGAAGAATCAAAGCTTAGGGGGTACCGGTTTCTGGGCACTGGGTTATGAGACCGAGGAAGTCTGGGATACCATCAAAAATGTTTTCTCAGATAATAAGACAACTATTACTTTAGACGGAGATAAGGTAGTAACAGCACACTTTGTAGAGAAAGAACTCCACACGATGGACATCACTTTGAACACTGAAGGTGATGCAGAAGGCTGGAACTTTGTATCGTTCAATCTAGATTTGGAGAATACCGACCTCGGATCTATACTCGAAGATGAAGAATACGGTATCATAGGTAATTATGATAAGGTGATGTACTATGATTCTGTAGCAGAAAAATGGCTCTCCCACGTACCGGGTCGAGAAGAGCATTTCAATGAATTGAACAACTGGGATCACAAAATGGGGATCTGGATACAGATGAACGCTGACGATACGCTGACAGTCGAAGGAACAGAACCAACGAGAACGAACATCACATTGGATTCTGGATGGAACATGGTGAGTTACCCGAGTTCGACAGCAACCGTTGAAGGAACACCAGATAAAGTAACCATTGTGGGTTACTTTGATGGAGCAAAGGATAACAATTTAGCCTACAGCTATGACCCACAAAACTTCGAATTCAGCCCTGGTGAAGGTTACTACCTGTACAATGATGCGGATTCTGAGGTCACATGGACGATAGAATACTGAAAAAACTACTACGTTTCTTTTATATTTACGATATGAACTCAATACGAGGCATTTAGAACATTCTATCAATAGTATCTCCGAAATGTTGGATATCAATGTGAACGATTGAATGTTTCAAGAGAAAATATGGACTAGGCTCTAGATATATTCTTATAGATGGGGTTAAGATAGTGAAAAACTAGATCCGAGAACATAATATGACCGATGTACTCTATAGATTGGGAAAACATATCTATTTGTTAAAAATATCTATGCGTTAATATTATTTGTTAAATTATATCTAAATCTTCTAGATTTTTATTAGTATACACGATACATTTATAAACATAGAGATGTATTCCGATATTTACCGCTTAGATTAAGAGGGTTAACAAAATTAACGCGGGGGTGAGATAATTTGCATAAATTAGAATTGGCGATAGGTAGAAAAGTAGAGTCTGTAATATCCATAAATATATGCCCTGAATGCGGTAGTCATAATATAGTCCTAGATAATCAGCATGGAGAACTGTTATGTAACAAGTGTGGCCTAGTACTGGAAGAATTATATTTTTACGAAGGGGATGAGTGGTTATCTAACGATTTTGAAATAGAGGGGGACAAAATTAGAACGGGCCCTCCTGCAAACGTGAGAGTTTTTGATAAAGGTTTGACAACTATCATAGACCATAAAGACAAAGATTCATACGGAAAACCTATATCGAAAAGTACCCGCTCTCAACTATATAGGTTAAGAAAATGGCAAAAAAGACTAAGAGCATCGAATGCACTAGAAAAAAACTTGGAAAAAGCTTTTCGTGAAATAGATAGAATAGGTTCAGTTCTAGGATTACCTAGACCGGTGAGAGAGGTATCTTGTTCACTTTACAAGAATGCGGTAAAAAAGAATCTGATACGGGGTAGGAACATCAATTGTATTGCGGCATCCTGTGTATACACAACATGTAAACAAGCAGGTATCCCTAGAACCTTGAAGGAAATCTCAGAGGTGACATTGTTCAAGAAAAGAGAGATTGGTAGGGCATATATATCCCTCTGTAGAGAGCTCAAACTGAAAATAGAGCCTGTTAAAGCTCAATACTATATCGAAAGATTTTGTGATAGATTAGAGTTAGATGGTAGAATTCAAAGAGATGCAAAGGAGATAATCGATAAAGCAGAAAGTCTTAGGTTTTTATCGGGTAAATGCCCTTCTGGTCTTGCTGCAGCAGCCATATACATCGCAGCAAAAAACAGAAGAGATAAGATCACCCAGAAAAAGATCGCTAGGGTAGCTTCCGTGACTGAAGTAACAATCCGCAACAGATATAAAGAGCTAGTTGAAGAGTTGAGTCTAAAAACTTTGCTTTAATTTATTCCTAACTATAAAATATTTTTGACCTGAGCTTTTGAAAAAAGGTTTATAAGCTACATTTCATTTTTCAAATCCAAGGAGATATAAAAACGATGAAAAAAGCAACGGAGGTACATTGAATGGCTGATAGAACACCTATGATGGAACAGTATTATGAACTAAAGAAGCAGTATCCAGATTCTATTCTTTTCTTCCGTATGGGCGATTTTTATGAAATGTTCGATGAGGATGCTAAATTAGCAGCGGATGAGCTTGATATAGCTTTAACTAGTCGAGAAAAAGGAAAAAATGATCCGATCCCAATGGCCGGAGTTCCATACCACTCTGCAGACTCATACATTCAAAGGCTTATAAAAAATGGTTACACCGTAGCGATAGCTGAACAAGTTCAAGACCCGAGCAAAGCTAAAGGCTTAGTCGATAGAGAGGTAGTCAGAGTGGTTACTCCAGGGACGGTCATAGATGAAGGATTACTAGAAGGCTCTAGTAATAACTTTCTGATCGGGATAGCAGGTAGAGGAGCGCATGGTCTAGCTGCAGTGGATATATCTACAGGTGATTTTTTAGTTACACAACTAGATGATGTAAAAGGCCTTCTTTCGGAAATAGTACGATATGAACCTTCAGAATGCATATTACCGTCAAATTTGATCAATGACCAGCAATTTGTAGAAAAGATAAAGCAAGAGGTTCCTATGATGGTAAACAAGTACAAAGACGAAGTTTTCCGTCCACATACTGCTGAGTTAAAATTACTAGAGCAGTTCGATACCGAAACCTTGGAACCTCTTGGCATCAAAGATAAGAAAGAAGCTATCAGAGCTGCAGGAGCGGTTTTAGATTACCTAGAGGATACACAAAAAAGAACTATGGACTATATCCAGAGACTGCGGTATTATTCTCATGATGACTACATGACTTTAGACGCTACAACTTTAAAAAACTTGGAGATCTTTCAAAACCTGCGTGAGAGCGGGAAAGAAGGGACCCTCTTAAAAATTATAGATGATACTGTAACGTCTATGGGATGTAGAAAGTTGAGGAAGTGGCTGCAGCAGCCTCTTCTAGATATCGATCAGATAGAAGAGAGATTAGATGCGGTGCAAGAGTTGAAGAACGAGATATTCCTCAGAGACGATATCCGGGATCAAATGGATGGGATATCTGATCTAGAAAGACTGATCAGCAGAGTTGTTTATGGAAATGCTAACGGTAGGGATCTTATATCGATAAAAAGTGTTTTGGATAAATTGGGGCCTCTATTGGACATCTTGAAGAACGTGGAAAGCGATTATTTACAGGATCTAAAAGATTCTCTAGACCCAATGGAAGACATTTGGGAACTGATCAATAAGGCTATAGTTGACGATCCACCCAACACTGTGAAAGAGGGGGGTATCATAAAAGAGGGTTTTGATGATAATCTAGATGAACTTAAGAGGAAAACCAAGGAAGGAAAAGATTGGATCAGTTCATTGGAGAAAAAGGAGAAAGATAGGACCGGTATCGAAACCTTGAAAGTCGGATATAATAAGGTTCATGGATACTATATAGAGATACCAAAAACACAGATCGATAAAGTTCCCGATAATTATTCTAGGAAACAGACTTTAAAAAACAGTGAACGATATTATACTGAGAAACTTAAAGACAAAGAGGAAGAGATTATCAGTTCGGAAGAGAAGATGGAGGCACTTGAATATGAGATATTCAAAGAGATCAGAGAAGAGGTGGGTGAGCAGTCTAAGAGATTTCAAAAGACCGCAGAAATACTATCCAAATTGGACGTGATATCCAACTTTGCTCATCTAGCTGTTAGAAATGACTACAATCGTCCGGAGATCGGTCATGACGGTAGGTTAGATATCAAAGAGGGTAGACATCCAGTAGTTGAAAAAACAGTTGAGAGCTTTGTACCGAACGATGCACTTTTAGATATGGAGAACAACAGGTATATTATTATCACTGGGCCCAACATGTCCGGTAAATCGACATATATGAGGCAGAATGCATTGATTACATTGTTAGCCCAAATAGGAAGTTTCGTACCTGCTGAGAAGGCTCATATAGGGATCGTTGACAGGATCTTTACCCGTGTTGGTTCATTAGATGCACTGACCAGGGGTAAATCTACATTCATGGTAGAGATGGTTGAACTTGCAAATATACTGCATAACGCTTCACGAAATAGCTTGATTTTACTCGATGAAATAGGCAGTGGAACCAGTACTTTCGACGGTTTGAGTATTGCTTGGGCTGTAACTGAATATATCAATAATAATATCAAAGCTAAGACACTATTTGCTACTCATTATCACGAGATCACTGAACTAGAAAAATCTCTAAAAGGAGTCAAGAACATACACGTGGCGGTTAAAGAAAGTGAAGGGGATGTTACATTCTTAAGAAAAGTTCGAGAGGGACATACTGACGAAAGTTATGGGGTCCATGTCGCTTCTCTCGCAGGTGTACCTAATCCCGTAGTTGAACGGTCTATGGAAGTTCTGAGTCAAATAGAAGAGGACCACACTATAAAGATGGAAACACAGGATAGTCCAAAATTTAAACAGGTTGTTTTTGAACCTGGCACTGGAAAAACATCTTCTGAAAGTCATCCCGTTATCGAGGAACTAAAGAAGATTGATATCGAAAATATGACTCCAATGGAGGCTATGAACGAACTTTGGAGATTGAGAAAAGAGGTAGAGGATTAAGATGTCTAATATCAAAGTATTATCAGCACAAACCGTTAACCAGATAGCGGCCGGAGAAGTTATAGAACGACCAGCATCTGTTGTTAAAGAGCTTGTAGAGAATTCCCTAGATGCTGGTGCAGATGAGATATATATCGAAGTCGAAGAGGGGGGAAAGGACCGTATCCTAGTAAAGGATAACGGGGCTGGCATGAATAAAGAAGAGGTAGAACTAGCGTTTAAAAAGCACGCTACAAGTAAGATCAACGATATCGAGGACCTTGATGATCTTGATAGCCTAGGTTTTAGAGGAGAAGCATTACCAAGTATAGCAGCGGTATCAAAAGTGAAGGCTAAAACCAAACGAAAGGATGAACTCGAAGGGGTAGAGATCGATATCCACGGAGGCGAAATTCAAAGTTTAGATACCGTTGGTTGTCCAGTAGGAACTTTAATTGAAGTAAACGACTTATTTTACAACACACCTGCTAGGCGAAAATATCTTAATAAAACCAATACTGAATTGGCCCACATCACCGATATCGTTACGAGGAATGCACTATCAAAGCCAGAAGTTCAATTCACGTTGGTTCACAATGGAAATGAGATCTTTTTCGTACCCAAAGCTGAGTCAAAGCTGGAAAATATAAAATCAATATATGGAATCGATATCGCTAAAAAGATGGTTCATATGGACCATGAAAGCGACCATCTTTCTATAGATGGCTTCCTGAGCAAACCTGAAGTGACAAGATCAAATAGAAAGCACATATATACATATGTTAATGGAAGATTCGTTGAAAACTCACTTTTGAAGGACAGCGTGATGGAAGGCTATACAACACTACTTCCAACGAGACGCTATCCTATTACGGTCATTGATCTATCCATATCTGGAGATAATATCGATGTGAATGTACATCCAACAAAAACTAAAATACGATTTCAAGAAAAGGAGAAGGTAAAAAAAGAAGCGGCTAAAGCTGTAAAGACAACACTCCTAGAACACGATCTAGTACCAAGCCCTGATGAAGATGTTAAAGATGTTAAGGATGACGGATATGAGGAAAAACAGAGAAAAACCGATCTAGAGGAGAGACATGAAGGGGATGCTGGCAATATATACTCTCAAAGTAAACTAGGTTTAAAAGAAAAAGTTGATGTTCAGGAATCTAAATTAGCTGAAATGAAAATATTAGGTGTATTCAAAGACTCATATATCTTAGCAGAAACCCCCGATGGTCTTTCCATCATTGACCAACATGCGGCACATGAGAGGATCAACTATGAAAGGTTGAAAATGAAATATGACGATAAGATCGGAAGTCAAGACTTATTATCCCCTAAGACAATTGAAGTTAAACCTAGAGAAGCAGCTCTTATCAAAGCGAATAAAAAACTTTTAGAAAATCTGGGTTTCAAACTCGAATCCTTTGGAAAATCAACCTTTAGATTAAGGGGGATCCCCGTAGTTTTGGGCGAAATACAGGAGGAAGAGATGATCCACTCCGTTTTGGATGAACTTTTCGACCTCAAGAACAGCAGTCTTGAAGAAAGGAAGGAAGAATTGATCAAATACATGGCCTGTAGATCCTCTGTTATGGCCGGGGATAGTTTATCGCTCACCAGGGCCAAAGAGATAATCCAAGAATTGGGTAAGACCGATATTCCTTATACCTGTCCACATGGGAGACCAACGATAATCAATTTCTCGATCAAAAAAATGGATAAGATGTTTAAAAGGACTTGAAAAAACCCTCAAAAACTCTACAAAAATGATTAGACCGACAGAAAGATTTATAAAATGCATCACAATATAGGAATCCCAGAAGGTAGTTGATCCTGATTTTCCCACCAGAGCGGGGTAGGGTAGCTAGGAAAACCCGTCGGGCTCATATGGTGCATATCATCTGCGCCTGAGGAACCCGGAGACCAGTGGTTCAAATCCACTCCCCGCTATCACCATTCTATTTACCCTAGTTTCATCTATAAGAGTAGGATAAGAGTAAAAATCAAAAGTTTAGGTCGACCAAAAAGTTTAATAAATACGGCGTATAAAGTGGTAACGATGAATAAAGAGACCCGTGAGGAATATTTGGAAAACATATACAAGTTATCTCTTGAAAGGGAAAAAGAAAAGGTAAAAACGGGTGAAATCGCAGATAAGATGGGGCTATCTCCTCCTACTGTAACTGAAGTCCTCCCAGTATTAGATGAAGAGGGTTATATCGAATATATTCCGTATTATGGTGTTAAACTAACTGAGGATGGAGTGAACTTAGGTAAAAATATCGTAAGGACACATAGAGTTTTAGAGGTCTTTTTAAAAAGATATTTTTCTCTGGATCAAGATCAGCTTCATGAGAAAGCATGCCAGATGGAACATATCTTCGATGAAGAGATGATAGATGAGATGTGCAAAAGGTTAGGAGCACCAGGAAGGTGTCCACATGGGAAAAAGATCCCTTCATGTGATTTTGAAGAATGTCCAGTAGAAGGTGATTAAAATCAAATATGCTAGGAAGGCTTTGGGTATAGACCTTGATGAGAACGTTTCTGTTCTTGTTGGTAACCCTAATGTTGGTAAATCAGTTATATTTTCAAGTCTTACAGGGAAGTACAGAGATGTTTCTAATTATCCCGGTACAACTGTTGAAGTCAGTCTTGGGGATACCAGGATAGGTACGAAAAAAGAAACTATAATCGATACCCCTGGAGCAGAATCTTTGACTCCCATATCAGAAGATGAAAAAGTTACAAGAGATATCATCTTAGGCAGTGATCCCAATAGAATAATTCAAGTCGCCGACGCTAAAAATCTGAAAAGGGCTATCATGCTTTTCCTGCAGATCTCCGAATTTGATATCCCTACTGTTTTAAATCTGAACATGATGGATGAGGCGAAGGCTCGTTTGATCGATATAGATCATGAAGGTCTTTCCGATGAACTTAACGTTCCTGTCTTTCCAACTGTTGCACCTGAGCATAGGGGGACCGCAGCACTTAAAAGGGGTCTACCTAAAGCAAAAGTTCCAGATGTGAGACCAGATTATCCTCGGGAAATAGAAGAGGCTCTTGGTGAGTTAAAAAGTATCTTTGGAAACCGTGGAACTGCACTCCTTTTCCTATCATCTCCTGGTGAGATGAAGGATTTCATCGATGAAAAGATAGGCGAGAAAGAGAGGGAAAAGGCAGAAGAAATTCTTAATAGACTGCATAGAAAATTTAGTCATAATTTAAGTTATATTATCACATTAGCAATTAGAAGGAAAGCTGAAGAAATAGTATCTAAGTATATCAGTAAAGAAAAAATCAAGAAAACTACGTTCAAAGAGAAGATGAATGATCTAACGATGAAACCCCTGACTGGTATCCCTATATTTATCGGGGTCGTGTTTCTTTTATATCAATTCGTAGGTTTTATAGGAGCACAGGTATTGGTAGATTTTTTCGAAGGGATAGTATTTGGGGAGTATATCAATCCATATATCAAGGATTTTATTTATGAATCCATGGGAAGGAACTTTGCATCGAGAATTTTAGTAGGTGAATTTGGAGTTATAACTGTAGGTTTAACCTGGGCTATCGCTTTGATACTGCCTATCATCACCACATTTTTCCTGGCATTTTCGATACTTGAAGATGTTGGTTATATACCTCGATTAGCGGCCATGGCTGATAAAGGTTTTAGACGGGTTGGTTTAAATGGAAAAGCTGTATTACCGATGGTTCTAGGATTTGGATGTGACACCATGGCCACTTTGACTACCCGGGTTTTAGACACGAAAAAAGAAAGAATTATAGCAACAACCATGTTAGCACTTGGTATTCCATGTTCTGCTCAATTAGGTGTATTATTCGCGATCATGGCTACACTTCCATTTTACTACTTTTTCGTGTGGGCCGGGATCATCTTCTCCCAGTTATTATTCGTCGCTTGGGCGGCCTCAAAAATCTTACCTGGAGGTAGAGGTGATTTTATAATGGAATTACCACCACTGAGGATCCCTAAATGGGACAATGTTCTGAGAAAAACTTATTATAAGGTTGCTATGTTTTTTAAAGAATTGGTACCCCTATTCATTTTAGGTACTTTTTTGATCAGTGTCGCAAATTTAACGGGGATTTTGGATATATTAGTAAATGGACTTGAACCTGTAGTTGTCTCGTGGTTGGGCTTGCCTTCAGAAACATCTATAGCTTTTATTCTAGGCTTCCTAAGAAGAGATTTTGGGGCAGCTGGAATATTGGACCTTTCTGGTAGTTTAACTCATGTTCAGATGCTGGTGGCAGTTGTCTCTATTACTCTGTTCGTCCCGTGTGTAGCTAATGTTCTGGTGATAATCAAAGAAAGGGGTATAAAAACAGCATTAGCTATCATCGCCTTCGTGATTCCTTTTGCCTTTTTCGTAGGTGGAGTTATCAATCAGATTACAAAATTATTTGGGGGCCTAATATGAGTAAACAAAATAATACTCAGGATAAACATAAATGTCCGCTCTGTGGAAATGAATTTGAAAAAGGCTCGGTAACAGCCTGCCAATCCTGTCCAATGGGTGGTGGTTGTAATATGGTTAAATGCCCTAATTGTGGTTATGAGTTTATACCAGGAGTCGATGAAAGATGAACGATAAAATAACAAAGATAGAGATAGATGAAGCACTAGAAATACTTTGGACCCTAGAGGAAGAGGGTAAGAGAGATAAAGAGAGTTTTAAAGAAAGACTGACCGATAAAGAGGAAGGTATGAAATTTAATCACAGGAAACGATTCCGTCATGGTTATCGGGAAAAAGTTACTGATTCAGTCCTTAAAGAGCTTAAAAAGAGAGGATTGGCTAAGGTTTACAATGAAAAAGTAAAATTAACCGATAAAGGGCATAATAAAGCTAGAGATATAGTCCGAAGACACCGTTTAGCAGAGCGTCTTTTAGTCGATGTTTTGGATATGGGCAAAGAAGAAGTAGAAAAACCTGCTTGCGAGTTTGAACACCTTTTATCTGAAGAAGTGACTGAAAGGATATGTACTTTGTTAGGCCATCCAAGAGAATGTCCACATGGTATGCCTATACCCTCAGGAAAATGTTGTAGAAAGGGAAGAGAAACGATCAAACCAGCTATAATGCCTTTGACGAAGATCCCTGTTGGGAAAAAAGTTGAGATAGCATATATTCATACAAAGAGTCATCCAAGATTACATAAACTTTTGTCGTATGACATCGGACCTGGGTCTGTAATAGAACTCCATCAGAAAAAGCCAGTCTATGTGATCAGGTCTGGAGAAACAGATATAGCCATGGAAAGGGGGATAATAAAAGATATCTTCGTTAAACCTCTTTCCGATTGATAGAATTTTCTAATATAGGAAAATAATAAAATACCCGCCTGTTTAATTGATGAACCATGTCTAACGAAAAGGAAACAACAATCAGAAAATACGCTCTGAAAAATGCAGTAAAATTCGATGGGGAGGCAACAGTCGGACCTGTTATGGGAAAGGTTATGGGAGAATCAGAGGAATGTAGAAAAGATCCTACAGGTACTAAAGAACTGGTTGAACAGATTGTAAATGAAGTAAACAAATTATCCCTCGATGAGCAGACTAGCCGATTAAAAAAGAAGATGCCCGAGTACTTCGAAGAAAAAGATGAGGAGGAAATCAATAGATTACCAGAGATTGAGGGGGAGGAGATAGTAATGAGGATGGCTCCATATCCAAGTGGACCACTGCATATAGGTAATTCTCGTATGGTGATACTTAACGATGAGTACGTCAAAAGGAATGATGGAAAATTGGTTCTGTTTTATGATGATACTATAGGCTCAGAGAAGAAAAAACCCCTCATAGAGGCTTTTGATTTGATAAAAGAGGGTTTAGAATGGTTGGGGGTGGAATGGCATGAGACCCATTATAAGTCTAAAAGGATGGAAATATACTACGAATATGGTCAAAAAATTATCGAAATGGGTGAAGCATACGTCTGTGAGTGCAGTGCTGAGAAATTAAGGAATAGTCGTAAAAAGGGTATAGAATGTGAACATAGATCTAGAACTGTTGAGGAGAACCTTGCAAAATGGAACAAGATGTTGGAAGGAGGGTTTGAAGAAGGCGAAGTCACCCTTAGGCTGAAAACTGATATGGAGTATCCGGATCCCGCTTTTAGAGACCGTGTTTTGTTCAGAGTATCGAATCAAGAACACCCTAGAGTAGGTAATAAATATCATGTTTGGCCACTGTTAGAGTTTTCATGGGCTATCGACGATCATCTGCTTAACATGACCCATATATTGAGAGGTAAAGACCTTGTTATGGAAGATAAGATGGAGGAATATATCTGGGATCTTTTTGGTTGGGAGAAATGTGAATTTTTACATTACGGTATGTTACGATTACGGGATGTCAGGTTGAGTAAAAGTGAATTCCAACAGCAGATTAAAGAAGGAAACCTGAGGGGTTGGGATGACCCTAGAACCTGGTCCTTACAGTCTCTCAAAAGAAGAGGCATACAGCCAGATGCTATTAGAGATTTTATTTTAGATTTCGGTATGTCAAAAACCGATATAGAGGTGCCAGCATCAAAATTGTATGCTAAAAATAGAGAACTTATAGATGAAGAAGCTAATAGGTACTTTTTCGTTAAAGACCCTGTTGAAATCGAGTTGATAGGTGAGATAGATATCGATGAAGCCGAGATACCTAGACATCCCGACTTTTCAGATAGAGGGAACAGAAAAATCAAAGTTAAGGATAAATTGTACATATCAGAGAAGGACTGGAAAGAGAACGAAGGAAAAGAGGTCCGCTTGAAAAACCTATGCAACATAAAACTCGATGGTCATAAAGGATACATTACGGATATAGCTAATAAAGACATTTTAAAGATACAGTGGCTGCCAGGCGGTAAAGAATGTAGGGTCGAGCAGGTCGATGGAAGTTATGATGAGGGGATCGTTGAGAATAATTTAGATGAGGTAGATATGAACGATATAGTTCAATTCGAAAGGTATGGATTCGTTAAAATCCTGGATAAATCTCCTTGGATGGCTGCTTATGGACACCGATGAGTTATAGGGAAAATAATTAAAACTATAATTTCTCTATCTATTACATGGAACCGCATACCCACTGCCAAGTTTGTAGTAAACCAATACCTCTAAATGAAAAATTTTGTTCAGAGAAATGTAGGGAGGAATACAACGAATATGTCGAAAAACGAAAGAAGAAGACATACATAACCTATGTATTACTAACCGTACTTTTGGTCCTGATATTCTTACAATTATCTGGGATCTGGTAATATGGCTAAAAATGTAGTTTTGGGGGGTACCTTCGATCATATACACATGGGACATGGAAAACTCATCGAAACCGCCTTTAGACACGGAGAAGTTACCATCGGATTGGTTTCTGATGAGATGCTGAAGGAATGGAAACCCGAAGTAGAAAAAACATTTGAGGAGAGGAAAGCGAATCTAGAAAATTTTCTATTAGGAAGGGAAAATTGGGAGATCGTCCAAATCTCAGACCCTTACAAAAAGGCGGTCGAAGGTGATTTTGACATCATAGTGGTTTCCTCCGAAACAAAAAAGAGAGGAGAAAAGATCAATGAAATGCGGAAAGAGATAGGTAAGGATCCTTTAGAGATAATAGAGGTAAAACCAGTGGTAGCAGAAGACTTTTTACCGATAAGTTCAACTAGGATCAGAGATGGAGAGATAGATGAGTTCGGGGATAGATTGAAACCAGTCAGGATAAGAGTTGAGTGTGTTGAAAAGGAAGAGTTCGATGCCGTAGAAGAAGTTATGTCCGATTTTTTTGAATGTGAAATCAAGAAAGGAAAGATAGATGATAAACGTAAATTACTCTATGAACATAAAACAGATACGAAGATTACGGAAATCAAGTTAGAAAAACTAGCAGAGGTCCCAAAGGGATTCGATTATGGCATTTCTCTTATTTTAAAAAGTATTGATCTTGATAAAGACGATTTTTTCGTTGAGTACGTTGTAATCAAAGATAAACTAGGTTTTAAATCCAACGGTCGAAGTCCAGGGATCCGGATACCAAAAAGTTGGAACCATTCAAAAAACAAGATCGATCTTATCGATTCTTTAAAACTAGTCGGAGATGATTTGAAAAACGATATGGATCCAATAGGTATGGTGACAGGAGATAAAACGAATAAGAAAGAATTTGTAAAATCTGCTCTGATTGATGCACTATTGCCTAGGATGAAAGGAGATTTGTACATTCAAAATTCAAATATTAGCGGGATAGACAGGGAAACGTTTAATAACAAGCTTTAAATAAGGTCAATTGTTGAGTTCGCTGGAGAGTAATACATCATGGTCACAGTACACGAAGTTCCTCCAAATAAATTGATAGGAGACATAAGCGAAAAGCTGAAAGATATGAATAACATAGAGAGTCCAGACTGGGCCCCTTATGTTAAAACAGGTGTCCATAAGGAAAAAGCACCATTAGAAGAAGATTGGTGGTACAAACGCGTATCTGCAATCCTTAGAAGTGTCTATGTTAAAGGGCCTATCGGTATCTCGAAGCTTAGAGGCAAATATGGAGGAAAACAAGAAAGAGGCTCTAAACCTAGTAGAGTAGCAAAAGGATCCGGTTCAGTTGTTAGAACCGCACTTAAACAACTTGAAGATGAGGGTCTTATTAAAAAAGAAAATAAAGGCAGAATGATCACACCTGAAGGACAGTCTTTATTAGATAATTCCGCTTATGAAATATTGAAAAAGATGGCTGAAGATGATCCAGAATTGACTAAATATCTTTAAAGGTAGGTAACCTATGGATGAAGATGAGTTAGAAAGGATCAAAAAACAAAAACTTCAACAACTTAAAGAGCAGAAAGAGTCTTCAGAAGAACAGGAGAGATCTGAGGAACAGTTTGAAGCCCAAAAAAAAGCCATACTTAGAAAGTTGATGACACCCGAGGCTAGAGAAAGACTCGGGAGAGTTAGAGTAGCTAGACCGGAGATCGCCAAGAATATCGAATCTCAGATAATAATGCTCGCTCAACGTGGGGCGATCCAAGGTAAGATAACCGATGAAACCTTAAAGGATTTACTTAAAAAATTAACGGATAATAAAAAAGATATCAATATCAAAAGGAGATAAACCATGTCTAGTAATAAACCAGGACCGAAAAAAAGAAGATTACTGAAGAAAGGAAAAGAAAACAAACGTGTACCTGCGTGGGTTATGCAGAGAACAAATAGAAGATTCACTCGCCATCCTAAGAGAAGAAACTGGCGTAGGGATGACATTGATGAGTAGAACTATTGTAAAACGTTATGAAACAAAACAGGTGAGGATATGGTAGATCAAGAAGAGAGGATAATGAATATCCCTTTGAGAGAGGTGAAAGAATCACCAGCTAGTAAGAGGGCATCATTAGCCATGAGGAAAGTAAGGAAATTTGTATCAAAGCATATGGATGTTCCATCAGAAGATGTTTGGATAGATTCTACAACTAATGAGGAGATATGGAAAAAAGGAATTAAAAAACCACCTTCAAAGATCAAAGTACGAGCTATCAAGTTCGAAGATGGTATCGTAGAAGTTTCAATACCGAGAGAGTAATCTATGCTAAAAAAACACGCCATCGACCAGAAACCATATATCGGTGTTTTTTGTGTAGCCACCGAAGATTTATCTATAATCCCATTAGTTGAAAAAGAGGTTTTCCAAGAAGCTATGGAAACCCCTGTAGTTAGAACAACAGTTGGAGGGACAAGAGTTTTAGGGTCTTTGATGGCCGCCAACTCTAACGGTATTGTTGTTTCTGACATAGCAGAGAAAAGAGAGATCGAACCTTTATTGGATTACAAAGATGTTACATTAGTTCCAGATAATTTCAACGCATTGGGTAATAATATACTTATCAATGATTATGGTGCATTGATCCACCCTGAACTCCACGAAAAAACGGAAGATTCAATAAAATCTTTCCTAGACGTTCCCGTTAAGAGAGGTAAAATAGCGGGTATCGAGATGGTTGGTTCTGTAGCTGTTGCCACTAATAAAGGTATCCTATGTCACCCACATGTTAGCGATGATGAAAAAGAAATGATGGAAAATTTATTCAACGTGCCGGTCATGAAAACTACCGCCAATCATGGTTCAGCCTGGATAGGGGCTTGCTTGATTGGAAATACAAAAGGAGCCGTTATAGGGAATAGAACAACACCTATCGAGATGGGTAGGATCGAAGAAGGGCTTGGATATTTAGATTGAAATAACTAAACTAAAGTGAAAAAACCCATACTTCGGTTTCTTCAGGAAGATCCGTTTTTAAGAAATCAAGTTCCACACCGACTTTATGTATTTTATGTTCAGGATATAGGTTTAAAAATGGTATAACACCCTTGATATCCAACGATAGCCCCCCTACTTTGTAATGCATGGGTACAGCTATGCTGGGTCGTATTTTTTCCACAACATCTGCTGCCTTTTTTGGACCAATAGTGAATGTATCGCCCACCGGGATAAAAAGGAAATCGACAGGCTTAATCTTTTGAATCATCTCATCAGAAAGTCCGTGACCTAGATCACCTAGATGACAGAATTTTATTCCATCTATCTCAAAAGTATAAATTATGTTCTTACCTCTTTTCTTACCTTCTTCCGTATCGTGATAGGCTTCTATACCCCGGATTGAAACGTCATCTTTAGAAAACTCCCCATCTTCCTCGATAACTTCGCTGTCACTCTTCTCAACGAGTCTCACTGCATTATGGTCGAAATGATCATGGCTGACCAAAATAATATCACCTTTAACGTTCGGTGATTTAATTCCAATATTTTTCCCGTCATGAGGGTCCGTCACAACAACCGAATCGTTCTCTATCTCGAAGCACGAATGCCCATGCCATCTTATCCTCATTTTAATCCTCCAAATAGCTATACCAAGAGATTGATTTAAGATTTATGCAAATACATGTACTCGATGTGAAAATTCTAAGTAGAGTGTAAAAAAACTTAAACCTTAATGACTGATTTTACTTCATATGAAAGAAGAAATGGAGGCTCTAGAGATCTCAGCAGTTGTTAAGGAACTCAAGAGTTTAGTTGGCGGGTATATACAGAAGGTATACCGTCCAAATAAGAAGGAACTCCTTTTCCGTATCCACGTACCTGGTGAAGGTAAGAAGATGTTAATCTTCAGGATCGGAGAAGCACTTTACTTGACTCAAAAAGAGAGAGATAATCCTCTGCATCCTGGAGATTATATAATGCTCATGAGAAAGTATCTAGGTAATTCTCGAATCTTCAATATTTACCAGCACGAATTCGATAGGGTTGTAGTGATAGAATTAGAAAAGAAAAAAAGCTACAGGTTGATATTCGAGGTTTTCGGAAAAGGTAATCTTGTATTAGATGGAGATGATAGGATACTCTTACCATATAGGTCTGAGTCCTGGAGTCATAGAGAATTAAAGCAGGGCGAATATTATAAATTTCCTCCAAGTAGATTGAATCCCTTCGATATTTCCAGGGAGGAACTTTTACAAATTTTAGCGGATTCTGATAAAGACCTTGTCCGGACTTTAGCAGTAGATCTGAACTTGGGCGGAAAATATTCAGAAGAGGTCTGTTCTAGGTTAAACGTAGATAAAAATATAGATGAATTTACAGATTATTCAGAAGATATAAAAGATATAATAGATGGATTCAGAGAACAGGTGTTAAACAAAGAAAAGTTATCACCTAGATTGGTCAAAGATGGGGTTAAGGTCATCGATGCAGTTCCTTTACCATTATCGATATATGAGGACTATGAACAGAAAGAGACGGAAACTTATAATCAAGCTCTAGATAACGCTATAGTAAAGCCAGACGAAGTTGTTGAAAAGGAGGAAAAGGAGGATTCTAGATTAGAAAGGAAACTCGAACAGCAGAAAAGAGCTGTCAAGAATCTAGAAACCGATATCACCGAATATAAGATCATCGCAGATATGATCTATCAAAATTATAAGAGATGTAAAGATCACTTAGATTCGATACTTCAGGCAAGAGAAGAGGGGAATAGAGATGAAGTATTTGATAGATTAATGGAGAAAGATGAGGTCATACAGATAAACGATAAAGATGAATATATGGTTATGAACTTAAAGGGAAAGGCTGATGGAGAAAAAGTAGAAAAGAATGTTAAATTGGATTTTAGAAAGGATGTAAACAAGAACGCTCAAAAGTATTACAATAAAAGTAAAAAATCTAAGAAAAAACTCGAAGGAGCAAAAAAGGCGATAAAAGAGACCAAAAAACAGATCGAAGAAGGAAAAGAGGGGAAGGTCCAGAAAAAGAGTAAAAAGCCTACGGAAAAATTTTGGTTTGACAAATATAAGTGGTTCATTTCCAGCGAGGACAATCTTGTTATTGCAGGAAAGGATAGCAAAACAAATGAGGAAGTCGTAAAAAAGTATATGGAAAGGAATTCTAGATATGCCCATGCAGAGGCTGGTGGTGCACCGAGCGTAGTAATAAAAAATGATACTAATATCGGTGAAGCATCGCTCAGAGAGGCATGTCAATATTCCCTTATACATTCAAAAGAATGGAAAAGAGGCATAGCTTCGGGTAGGGCATATTGGGTAAAACCAAACCAGGTAAGTAAAACGGCCGAGGCTGGAGAATCACTCCCTACTGGTGCCTTCGTTATAAGAGGGAAAAGGAACTATATCGATAAAATTGAAATGAAAGCTGTATTGACAGAAATCGAGTATGAAGGTAACCGTAAGATCATGTGTGCCCCAAGTTATTCTATCGAAAATAGAAACGACGAAATGTGTAAAAGACAAGTGGTATTCATTCCAGGGACTAAGAGTCAAAATGATTTCGCAAAAGAGATGGCGGATTATTATAGAGTACCAGTTAAGGAAATACAGAATATATTACCCCCTGGCGGGGTAAAAGTGTTAAAAAAATAAGAGAGGTAGTAGATATAGTAAAGGAGTTATATAAAGGGGGAGAGAGGGGTTTGAAGACCTAGGATTATTCCGCCTCTAAAAATGACCTATACGCTTTAAACGTATTATAGACATCCACTTTTGATATTATCTCGAACGGTGAATGCATACCCAATAATGGAGGACCAGCGTCGATTATATCAAGATTTAAGCTCGCTAGGAATTTGGCTACTGTACCTCCGCCACCTTCATCAACTTTACCCAGTTCTGCAGTTTGCCAAGAGACATCATTTTCATTAAGTATCCCTCGTATGTAAGCAGCATATTCTGCATGAGCATCGCTAGCACTGAATTTTCCACCTGCACCAGTATACTTGGTGACTACTATCCCTTTACTCATCTTACCGGCGTTATTTAGATCATGGACGCCCTTGAATGATGGATTCACACCAGGATTAACATCTCCTGAGATACCCTTACTGTTCTCAAGGATCACTCTAAAATCCTCCAAGGAATAGTCACCTAAAGTTTTAGCTAAAATTTGTTGGAAAACTGATTCGGTAAATCTTGAGTTTGCCCCTGTATTACCTTCACTACCAATTTCCTCTTTATCGAACATAAAAACCAAACTAGTCTTAGATGGGTCTTCGATGTCTAAACAGGCCTTCAAACTGGTGTATGCACAGACCCGATCATCCTGACCATATGCACCAAGCATACTTCGATCTAGTCCCAAATCTCGAGCTGGACCAGCGGGAACTATCTCTATCTCAGCACTGGTGAAGTCCTCTTCCGTGATACCATATTTATCATCCAATATCTTCAATATATTTGTCTTGACTTTTTCTTCGACATCATCATCATCGATGGGTTTACCGCCTATTATAACGTTCAATTCCTCACCTTTTATCACGTCTTTCATCTTCCTATCAGACTGTTTCTTTTTTGAAAGATGAGGTAAAAGATCACTGACAGCGAAGACAGGGTCGTCAGTGTCTTCACCGATGGTTACGTCTATAACTTGACCATCTTCTTTCACAACCTTACCGTGGATAGCTAAAGGCGTACTCACCCATTGGTATTTCTTTATACCCCCGTAATAGTGTGTATTGAAAAGACCTAATGATGCATCTTTATCTTCATAAATCGGCCTCGCTTTCAGATCTAAGCGTGGAGCATCTATATGACTAGCCAATATTTGACAACCGTCGGTTATCTTATTTTGGCCTATCACTATGATAGCGATTGCCTTTTTTTTATTAATAATATACACTTTATCTCCTGGATTTAGCTCATCACATTCGGCTATAGAAACGAAACCATTCTCTTCCAATAAACTCACCGTGTTATCGATGGTTTCCCTTTCAGTCTTTGAATTTGTCATAAATTTCTTGTAATCCTCTGCGAAATCCATTATATCCGATATAGTGTTTTTATCGGATTGTTCCCATCCATTTGGTATCGAAAAAGAAAGTTCGTCTTCTAAAGTTGATTTTTCTCCTGACATATTACCAATCAAAGATTAACATAAAGAGGTATTATATTACATTTGCGTCTCCGTACAATGCTGTTTATTAAGGATATATATATCCTATCACATATCCTCGATATCAGATATATATCAATCCTATATCTAGTATAGGAATAATTCCGAAAGTGTTATAAAGGGGTCACATATTGATTAGATTGCTTCATTAGATTATAAAACACTGGATAGTGCTGAAAACATGACAGAACTTCTAAAGGAATTGGAAGAAAAAAGGAAAAGAGCCAATTCCCAGGCTGAAAAATATAAACGACTAAGGAACGAGATGAACCAAGAGGCTAAGAAATGGGTTCAGAAACGGGATGAACTCAATTCTAAGGTCAAAGAGTTCATAGAAGAAGGTAATGAGCTCAAGGAAGAGCGAAACAAGTTGAACGAAGATGTAAAAAAGGCTAAAGAAAAAAGAAACAAATGGAACAAAAAGGTAAGAGAAATTTCCAGTAAATTGAAGAAGAAGAAACAAGAAATTCTACCAAAGGACGGAACCTCCATCGAAGAGCTAAATAAAAAGATCGAGAAGCTTGAGTATACTCAGATGACAAATGTTTTATCCCCTGATAAAGAAAGAGAATTAGTCGATGAGATCTCTTCTTTGAGGGAAAAAGTCAAAGAAAGGGAAAGATTGCTGAACGAAAACGAAGAACTTAAAGAATTATCAGAAGATTTAGATGAAGCAAAAGAGAAGGCAGAGCAATACCATAATGAAGTTTCAAAGAAAGCGGACGAAGCTCAAAAGAAACATGACAGAATGATCGAAATATTCAATGAAGCAGATGATATCAGGGAAAAGGCAGATGAAGCCCAAGCTAAATTCGTTGAAGCTAAGGTCGAAGCTGATGAATACCACCAGAAACATATAGATGCGGTTAACGAAGTTCAAGATTATAATAAGATCATCTCTGGCCTTCAGAAAAAGGAAAGGATGGAGAAAAAGAGGAAAGAGGAAGCTGACACTAAGGAAGAGGCTGAAAAACTCTACGAACAATTTAAGAAAGGAGAGAAACTCGGCACTGAAGATATCATGACACTCCAGAAGGCCGGCCTATTGTAAACTTTATTATTGTATTTTGTAGTTTGTATTTACATTTACATAATCTTTTATTTTGTATCAAATGACTCTTATTGTTTTTTATATAGCACATTGAAATCATTGTAATACATCCAAAATCATATATTGGTCTGGTTTAATTACCTACCGAGAATCATGGTTTCGAAATTCAATAAAAAACATGTGGTTTCAATAAAAGATTTCACACAAGAAGAGATAAATCTAGTGCTAGATGTTGCTGAAGAGATGACTGGGATAGCATCTGGGAAAGAAAAAGATAATTCCTTAGATGGCAAAATCCTGGGTACTTTATTCTTTGAACCCAGTACAAGAACTCGGCTCTCCTTTGAAAGCGCGATGAAAAGATTAGGGGGCTCATGCATCGGGTTCGCTAGAGCCGGGACTTCTTCTGTAAAAAAAGGTGAAACATTAGCTGACACTATACAGGTTATCGCTAGTTATGTAGATGTAATCGTTTTAAGACACCCACAAGAAGGGGCTGCTAGATTAGCGGCTAAATTCTCAAATAAACCTATCCTAAACGCAGGGGATGGTGCAGGACAACATCCTACACAAACACTCCTTGACCTATTTACTATCCGGGGGGAGAAAGGAGAGATCAAGAACAAAAAGATCGGGATAGCCGGTGATCTAAAATATGGACGAACAGTCCACTCGCTTACTCATGCTCTATCGATGTATGGATGTGAACTCACGTTTATAGCACCACCATCTTTGCAGATACCCGACGAAATAATCAAAGATATCGAAAAGATGGGTATTGAATATCGGAAAGAAGAAAATATCTTGGATCCACTACCGGAACTTGATGTACTTTATATGACCCGGATACAAAGAGAAAGGTTCCCCAGCGAAGAAGAATATCTCGAAGTAGCGGAAACGTATACTATAAAGCAAGATATGCTGGATGATGCAGATGACGGCCTAATTATAATGCATCCTTTGCCCAGAGTAGACGAGATATCTGCTGACGTGGATGAAACGAGATATGCTAAATACTTCAAACAAGCTGCTAATGGGGTTCCTATCAGGATGGCTTTATTAAAATTACTAACGGAGGGATATGATGAATAAAGAGAAAAAGATCAAGATTACTCCTATCGAAAGCGGAACAGTGATAGACCATATCAAAAGCGGTCATGCCATGAAGGTATTAAAGATCATAGGAGTAAGTGATAAACAGATGGGCAGTATCGTAAGTATTGCTATGAATGTTCATAGCAGTACTGGAAAAAAAGATATCGTAAAAGTGGAAAATATGGAACTAAAAAGCGAAGAACTTGATAAGATATCTCTTATCTCACCAAAGGCGACTGTAAACATAATCAGGGATTATGACGTTATCGAAAAACATCAAGTAAAACTACCTGAAAAAATCAAAGGCATCGTCAAATGCATAAACAATACATGTATTACAAATCAGAACGAACCGGTAGAACCCGAATTCGAGGTTATCGGTGAAGAACCAGTCACATTGAAATGTGTGTACTGCGATAGAGAGATGAAAGAAGAAAATATCTCTGAAAATATAATATGATCCAAGAAAAACCGTTTTCACATTACCATCCCCGAAAGATGTGAACCATATGGGTAAGTTAAAAGGTCTCTGGGACCTGATAAGACTGGATCACGGTTTGATGTTAGCTGTAGCAGTTTTCATAGGTGCAGTTATCGCTCAAAAAGGTATACCTACAGACCTCTGGAAACTGACTCTGGCAACTCTCACCGCTGTCTTTTTGGAGATCAGCACTTTCGCATTGAATGACTATTATGACTATCCGATAGATAAAAGGAATAATAGAGCAGATAGACCTTTGGTAAGAGGTGATCTCGCTCCTAGTACTGCTGTTGCTGTAACTCTGACTTTTTTCCCACTGGGGATCATAACTGCATTTTTTGTCAATTACGTTTGTTTTTTGATCGCTTTGATAACAGGTGTATTCGCGTTATTATATGATATAAAATTCAAGAAGATCAAATTGGTGAGTAATTATTATATTGCATACACCATGGCTATACCCTTTCTATTTGGTGGGGTAGCCTTTTCACCTGATATCCCTCCTATAATATGGATATTGTCTTCCATGGCTTTTCTATCAGGGGTCGGGAGAGAGATCCTGAAAGATGTGATGGATCTAGAAGGTGATAAAGAGGGGGCAGTGAAATCTTTACCAATATACTTTGGCAAGTATAACTCATTTCTAATCACAGGAGTTTTTTTTGTAAGTGCTGTATCTATGAGTTTGATCCCATTCTTTTTGAATATAGATCCCTCATTTTATAAAAACAATCTATATTTGATATCAGTTTCCGTACCAGATCTACTATTTTTAGGAATGACTACCGTACTACTTCTGAAATCAAATCCGCCTGTAAAATTGTTTAGAAAAATGACGTTGATAGCAATGATGCTGGGTTTGGGGGCTTTCCTGATCGGGTCATTAGCTTGATATGATCACTTACTATTTCTAGAATAGTTAAATTAAATATACCTGTACTGTTTTATATCTGAACAAGATGTCTTTATATCTGAACAAGATATCATTATAAAAGGATACTTTATAGAAAATATCGATAGGTGACCCCATGAAACTTATCATAATCGATGGATGTGACGCATCAGGTAAAGATACGCACGCACTCAAGTTAAAAAAGATGTTCGAGGATAAGGATAAAACAGTAAGACTCAGGTCGCATCCCGAGGACGATAATGTTTTTGGAAGAAAGGCAAAGGAAGCTCTTCTAAAAGGAGGTGTGACCAATAAATTTAAAGCATCGATCTTTTACGCTCTAGACGTATTTAGAACATTGAATAAATACTACAATGAAGATGATACTGATATTTTGATAATAGTCCGATATTTGATAGGGACTGCATATTTACCAAAGCCATTATCCGATATCAGTTATAAAGCATTCAAAAATATATTACCAACATCCGAATACATGTTTTTTCTAGATGTGGATCCCCAAGAGGCCATGAAGAGGGTAAAAGAGAGGCAGGATAGGGAAATGTTCGAAAATGTTAAAGATTTTTCTAAAGTAAGGGAGAAAGTATTTTCAATAATAGATGAGGAATGGCATGTGATCGATACTAATAAATCCGTTAAAGAAAACTACCAAGAGATAAAAAAAATATTAAGAGATGAGTGATTGTTTACAAAAATTTGCCTAGTATCAAAGGTAGTAACGCTGTAGCATCTCCTTCGACCGTTATATAATCTGCATCCCCTCTGACCTTACCCCATGAGACCGCCTCTCTCAACCTAGCACCTGACAGTGATCCGTCATATTCCACAGCTGTCGTGACGTATACCGCTCGATCCAATCCCCCTCTAAACTGATTCCACCATATAGTATGATGTTTTGAGATCCCTCCGCCTATCATCAAAGCTCCAGTTCTTTCTGCAGGAAATACTATATCCGATAATTCCTGCTGATCTTTAATCATATCTATACTGAACTCTTTATTGTTTTGCCAGTACATCCATAGCTGTGAACCAAATGCACCATCAGTGATACCTGGAACATAAACCGGTATATCTTTTTCCGCTGCCCAATGTAATATTGAATTTTCGTTATCTATTCTTTTGCCGAATTCGTATATTATCTCCCTTGTACTGAGTTTTGAACCACATTCTCCCACTATCTCACTTATGATAGGCTGCATCTTCTTTTCTAGGACCTCCCCGTAAGAAGAATCCGGGATAAATATATTGCCTAATCTATTAACACCTTGTTCATGTAGTTCATTATCATCAGCTGAAAAACTACCATGATAATAGTCTTCCCAAACTCTTGCTAGATCATGGTCTAATGTACCACATGTAGTGATAACTACATCAAAAAGTTCATTCTTTATCGCTTCTTTGATTATACCTCTAGTTCCAGTTGAGATAATACACGCAGGGAAGGAAAGGAAATTTGTACTTTCATCTTTGAACATTTGGTCAAGTACATCTACTGCTATCCCGACTTTTTTAGCGACAAAACCACCTGACTTATAATATTGCTCTATCAAATCCGATAATCTCGTGTCCTTATCTAGATCAAAATCGATAACCTTTTTTTCAACCATGGTATCTTGAAGAAGTAGATTATCATTCGATAAAAATGTTATGTGAGTTAGAGTTGAACCAAATAGACCCGGATCGTCTGACATTTTCCCTATTATGTATGACGAAATGGGGGATATCATATTTTTCTAAAATAATATATGACAAAAATGAGTCAAATAGGTCCATTTAAGAAATGATAGCCAAATGATTTAAATAGTTTTAATAAGTTTCGTTATCCAACGAAATGGACGGGATCGTATATGGAATCAATTGTAAATCAAGCTTTAAATAAGCACGAAAAAGAGGAAAAAGAAAAACCAAGGGGAAAAACGGTAGATGATGTCGATGAAGAGGAGTTAGAAGAAGCACCAGAAGATGAAGAACTTAGAGATCTTTTAGAAACCCTCGAGGTCAATATAAAGATCTTTGGCTGTGGAGGCGGAGGATGTAATACATTGGATCGTCTGACAGAGGAGGGGATCACTGGAGCAGAATTAGTTGCATGTAATACTGATGCTAAACATCTACTGCACACCCATGCTCAAAAAAAGATTTTGATAGGTAAAAATACTACAAGAGGTCTTGGAGCTGGTGCGAGACCAGAGATCGGTGAAGAATCAGCTAGGGAATCAAAAGATGAACTGGAAAAGCATATTGAAGGCGCAGATATCGTATTTATTACAGCTGGTATGGGAGGAGGTACCGGTACAGGCACTATACCCGTTGTAGCGGAAATAGCAAAAGAAGAAGAAGCTCTTGTCATGGGTGTTGTCACACTTCCTTTTGAAGGTGAAGGTAGAGAAAGGATGAAAAATGCTAAGAAAGGACTTACTAGATTAGAGAGGTTCTGTGATACGACTGTGATCATACCCAATGATAAATTATTGGAATTAGTACCTAATCTTTCCCTAAACGCTGCATTCAAGGTTGCAGATGAAATATTGATGGAATCGATTAAAGGTATGACGGAGATCATCACAAAACCTGGACTTGTAAATTTAGATTACAACGATGTTAGAACAATAATGGATGACGGCGGTGTTGCTATGATCGGCATCGGTGAATCCGACGACCCCAACAACAGAGTTGATGACGCTGTAAATCAGGCTATTGGATCTCCACTTTTAGGTGAGATGGACTTAAGCGAAGCTAATGGTGCACTTATCAGAGTAACTGGTGGTCCAGACATGACAGTAACTGAAGCAGAAAGAGCTGCAGATCTTGTAAATGAAAAGATATCGGGTGATGCAAGAATAATCTGGGGCTGCAATGTCGAAGAAGAATTGAAGAACACGATGAAGATATTACTTGTGATAACGAACGTTCACTCAGAATCTGATCAACTAGCCCACAAATCTATGTTTAGTTCCGGTGAAGGGATAGATATTGTAGATTAGCTAAAAATACAGTAAAAAACATTTACCCCCCTTCTATTTATTTTTTCTACCCATGTTAGCTCAAGGATCCCTCAAACCAATATCAATTTTAATTACCCCAGTGATAGTCTTCATAACCTTTGGATATCTCCTTTGGTACCCGTCATATTATCTTGCTATCTTATTCTTTATCATATTTTTATCGAGTTTCATTTTCTTTAGAGACCCAAGTAGAACAATAGGAAAAGGAATAGTTTCATCCGCTGATGGCAAAGTTGTTTTGATCGATAAAAAACTTAACAGATTTGATGTGTTTATGAACCTAACTAATGTCCACGTCAACAGAGCCCCTTTTGGTGGTCTGGTGAAAAAAACAGAGATGATAGACGGAAATTTCAAACCCGCTTTTTTGGATAGCTCGGATAATAACTTCAAGCACAAGATAGTTTTGGATACTGAGCTAGGTGAAATAACGATACATCAAATAACAGGCTTTTTTGCACGTAGGATCGTACCTTACATCAAAGAGGGGGATAAAATCAATAAGGGAGATCGTATAGGGTTGATACGTTTCGGGTCAAGAGTAAGAATTGATCTCCCGGAGAATATAAAAATGACTGTGAATGAGGGAGATATTGTAAAATCAGGTGAATCTACCGTAGGGGTTTGGAATGAAGATTAAAGAAACGTTCCATAGACTAAGCGCAGCGGACTATGTGACCTTAACTAATGGTTTGTTAGGTTTTCTTGCGATCACGTACATCATAGACGGAAGATATATTCTTTCCTCTAAGATATTGATATTATGTATTGGGTTGGATGGTCTAGATGGATACTTAGCCCGGAAACTTGATAAAGTCCATGAACTGGGTTCATATATGGACATGTTTTCCGATATGATCTCGTTTTGTTTTGCCCCGGCGATGCTGGTCTATTCATCCTATTATAACATAACGTTAGGTAGGGCCTGGGAATGCCCGATAAATGGATTAGCAACGATTGTACCTATGATGATCGTCTTTTTTGGCGTATTAAGACTTTCTAGATTTGCGGATATAAAACACAATGATAAGATATATACTGGTTTACCCACTCCCTTATATACCCTATTCATACTCAGCACAACATATTTCTTTGGATGGGGAGAAATATATAAAGTCACTCCCTATTTACCTTTATCAGTGATCTTGATAATTTCTTTATTACTTTACAGCAATATAGAGTATCCCAAATTGAGAGGTATAAAGAGGAAGCTCATCGGATTATTCTTTTTGATAATCGCAATTATAGGTTTCTCGTCAGACATATTTTCTGATAATATCGGGAATATATTTATATGGATAATACTTTCAATATGTACGTTGTACATACTCTTAGGACCCATCTTGGTTGATAAATATGACTACGGAAAAAGAGAAGATCGCAGATAGATATTTTAAGTGTACCAAAAAAGAAAGAACAGCATTTGAACTCGGCATAAAACTAGGTTCCCTATTTCACCAGTTCATAGGTTCCCCTGTCAGTGAAGAAAATGCTGATATACTGGCTAGAGCTATGGAAAAAACTACGGAGAGACAAGCTTATGTAAAATCCGCCCACATCAGTATAAACTTGGAGAAGTCAAAAGATGAAAAAGAAGAGGGTATCTTTGAATACACAACATTGACTGAAGACATGATAGAGGCAAAGATATCTGTGGAATACGATGGAATAAAAGCTGAAGGGATATTAAGATACGTAGAAGAATTAAATTACCCTCTGATGTACGTTAATAAACTCGGATAATTCTCTTGAGTAGTTTTACGGATAGAGTTTTAAACAAAATACTAGTATTAGAAGTGCGTTTAAGGATAGTAGATAAGATGGTTAAAAGTTTGAAAGTTGGTATTAGTGGTGTCATAGGCATCGGCAAGACCGATACCTTGAAAAGGATCATAAGTATGCTTTCGGAAGAGGGGGTGACAGTAGGCGGTATGATCACTGAACCTATCCTTGAAGATAATAGACAGATGGGCTTTCAGGTGATGAATTGGAAAACAAAAGAAAAAGCCGTCTTCGCACATCTTAATCTTGATTCTAAAATAGACATAAAGGGGTACGGAGTCGATATAGATGCATTAAACCAAGTAGGTGTGAGAGCGGTCGAAAACGCTATCAGAAATGATGATTTGATATTGGTTGATGAAATCGGAAAGATGGAAGTAGAAAGCGAAGAGTTCAATAAAATTGTTAAAATCGCATTAGATGTCAACAAACCCATGATCCTAACTTTCAATAAAAAATCAAGAAATCCGCTGTTACAAGATGTTAGAAGAAGAGACGATGTTAGGATGTTGGAACTCACAGATGTTAACAGAGACCTGCTTCCCTATAAAGTAGTAGATCTTTTCAAAGAAGAGATGTGATGATCTATAAGTTAGATAAAGGGAGGCTATCTGTGGAATTGATAAAAGTCCGTGAGGGCAAAACACAACTCCTAGTTCCAAAACATGAAAAAAAAATAGGTCCAAAAAGTTCTCAAGCAGAGATCTTCTATAATCCTTCTATGGAACTCAATAGAGATATATGCATCTCGTTTTTAAAAACAATATGTGAAGGGGATGAGATCTTGTTAGATGGTATGGCTGCCTCTGGAGCAAGAGGTGTAAGGATCGGCAAAGAAGTGGGGTGTAAGAAAGTAGTAGTAAATGACGTAGATAAAGGTTCATTCGAACTGATCAAAAAAAACATCGAATTGAACAATTTAAATAATGTTAAACCGAATAAAGAGGCTATTGAAATACACCTACTTGAAAACCGTTACAAGTATGATTACGTCGATATAGATCCGTTCGGCACTCCCGTCCCTTATTATTCTCCGGCAGTTAAATCTGTATCTAATAGAGGGGTCATCGCTGTGACCTCAACTGATACGGCTCCATTGTGTGGAACCTACACAAAGGTATGTCAAAGGAGATATTCCTCAACCCCTGTGAACAATTGGTGCTGCCACGAGATAGGTCTCCGTATCCTGGTGGGTTTCTGCGTAAGAGAGGCTGCCAGATACGATAAGAGCGCTACACCATTACTTTCGTATTACAATGGGCATCATTTCAGAACCTATCTGAAGATAAGAGAAGGGGCAAAAAGGGGAAATAGAGCTATCGATAATTTGGATACCTTTTATTTTGACGACTTAGGTTGGTACGAAGAGGAAGATAAGTGTGGAGAAAAGTGGAGAAAAGCAGGTCCTCTCTGGTCTGGGGACCTTTTTTCTAAAAAGATCCTTAAAAGGATGGAACCTCTTGGTAAATTAGATGAAGATATGATATCACTTTGGTTGAGTGAATGTGAGATGCCTCCTTTCTTTTATGACAGTAATACAATAGGTAGTTATTTTAAGATCGCACCTCCATCCATGGAAGTATTAGAAGATGAAATTCAAGACAGGGGATTTAAAACTTCTAGAACGCATTTCAAACCAACAGGTTTGAAATCCGACATAGGAGTGGAAGATATAAAAGAATTCTTTTAGTAAAAACTACTCTGGATAGATCACCCTTTCATCGAACTCTACAACAGGACATTTACCCAAACATGAACGGCAGCTATCACATCTTTCAGACTTTACCGATATACCTTCATCAAAAACAAGAGCATCATTTGGACATCTTGCTACACATATACCACATTCGGTACAATACTTAGATTTAAGATATATCTCATAGATTTCTTCTACATATAATCTGTTTCTATCCAAGAGATCCTGGATCTTTTCTTTTGTGATATCAGCGGCTTTTATCTTCTCTTCTTCCGGTAAAATTATCTGAAGTAAATTCCTAGTCTTCTCATCATCTAACATCTCTGAAACAGATGGTCTCGATGATCTAGAGGAAGTATTAGGTTCATAATCTTCTCCTAACTTATCCAATACCTTTTTCATATTTTCAGGTATCTCTCTCCATCGCCAAATACCCAGCTCTTTCCATATCTCGGGTAGACCAGCTTTTTTCATGTAGTTTTCTAAAATTTTATCTAATTTATGAAATTTCTCAAATCTGTCTTTTAAGGATTCTAATTCAGCTATATCTGAAGCTGGGCATAGCCAACATCCTATCCTCTCGAATCCTTTTTCGTAAAGTGGATTGTACTCCGCATCCTTGATAAATAAATACATCCAGACATGAAGAGCAGTCCAATCCTGGATCGGAGAAGCTGCCTCTTGACCAGGGACCCAAGGGTTATTCCATGTACTACCCTTATCCATCCTCTGCTTAGATTCATATCTTCGCTGTCCGATGAATGATAGTATACCCCCAGGATATTCTTCATCGATCAAAAGAGCCGTTGGACCTAATTTACAGGTTTTACAGCACCATCGATAATCCCTAGCTGAGGGACCAAAATGATCTACATTTTTCCAATAACCACTTCTCGCTTTTTTCGAAACAAGTTTGAGATCATGCTTATCAGCAGTATTTTTCACGTTCTCTATGGTCTCCGGTAGTTCAATGCCGGTATCTATAAACAATAAGTCTGGTGTTACATCGGAGTCCAGTACGAGATGTAGAGTTGCCAAAGAATCTTTTCCCCCACTAAAAGCCACTACTGGAGGAAGGTCATTTTTCTCTACTTCTCTTTTGATAAAATCAACGGCATTTTCAACTCTATTCTTGATCAAATGTCCATTTGCCTTCAATACCTTATCCCAATCCGCAGACTTTTCCCTAATAGTAAAATCTGACACCCTCCAACGGTTCTTGACCGCTTTACCATAATCCGATTCTATCATTTCTTTAGCGTCCATCTGTGCGGGACCGGTTGAAATCACATTACCCTCACCATCTAAAATCAATACTTCGTCGTCTTTAACGACGTCATCATCTACGTCGATTATTCCTGGAGCCAGTATACTAGCCCCATTTAAGATCGGTTCAACAGCCCCATCATCAACGATAATGTATCCCTTTTCAGGTTCATAAAGTCCCTCCCAGGGTCTTATCAAAAATTCATAGGGTTCTTTCCCTTTTGCTTTCTTGTAAAGGTTGTATCTTAGGTTACCGATCACCCTTCCATCGACTATCACCTCATCCATCCTATCCAGATGAGGGGAACTATTTAGAAGGATCACTTCTTTTTCACCTAACACCCTTTTAAAATATGAATCCCCCCATTGTCTATTTATGGTATTTTTTATAAGCTCTTTATCAGATTCAAAAGCAGGTCTTACGTCCCCAGGAGGAGTGATTTTAACTTGTACACCCTCTGAAGAACAGATACCACAGTTTCCTTCCTCAACTAAAGGTGTGTTACAATTATTACACCAGTGTAGATGTAATTTACCCAATCTTACAAGTGACATAAACCAACATCCTTTAGAATATAATAAAACATTTTGGGTTATCCTTTATTTGATTCTAAAAATACATTTTGGAAAACTAATCCACAGAGATAACCGATTTGTCAGGAAGTTTCTTTTTTACCCTTTTTGCGGTCGAGCCTCCGAGCGCCCTAGAGATAGGACCTTTTGTAGAACTGTGGATGATCACATAATCCACTCCGATCTTCTTATAATCATCGATGATCTCATCAGATATCTCTTCTGTCTTTCTAAGTCGTACTTCTGTTGGGATATCTATGGATTCAACTAGCTTAATCAAACTTTCAGCATACTCATTCGCCTGATTCTTCTTTTCCTCTCTAACTGTTTCTAAAAAATCTTTTTTCTTTTCCATCCCGACAGTAGCATCCACAAGTTCAGGCGTAGAATCTTCTTCTATGATCTTAGATATGACGATCCTATCTGGATCGATCTTTAAAATATATTTCTTTATCTTCTTTAGGGCCTTTTTATCGTACTCTTCCCTATAACTTGCGATTAACAATATTTTCTCATCGCTATACTGGCCTTTTGGCATCAGGTTCCTCCATTTGCCAGATCAGTCATATATTATCGCTTTATCACAATAACAGATTATATATACTTTTTGTCTCTATTCCAGAAAATGATATGAGATCGATACGAAATCTCGATATGTATGATATTACGAATACCTATTTTCCGATGGATTGATATATCAGATTGACGGTGTTTTATATGTCCTGCATAGAAGGTCACGGCAAGTTTCCCAGGACTATGAACCGTGATGCAAGTGCAGGACATGATCCTGATGGGTCCCCTTGTGAGTTCAGGACGTGATGTCCTTCGATGATCTAGGACCAACCCCAGGATTGGACAAACCCCTGGCTAGAGTCAGGAGGGGGAGATGGATGTCCCCTACGATGAACCTTACTGTTACAGCCAGGGGACAACATCAATAAAAGGTTGATAAATATCAGTAAAAGTATCAAGAGATGTCCCAACTGTGGGAGCACAGATATCGTTTCAGTTGCAGGTATGATGACTGGATACAAATATCACTGTAGAGAATGCGATTATGTTGGAGTCTTAGTAATAGAAGAGGATTTAGAAGAAAATCCAAAACGATAATTCAAGTTCGACCTCTTAGTCCAATCTTTTATCTAAGCGAACATAACTTGCTTCTTTATCTCTCTTTCAGGGGAATCATTTAAAACCTTATCTATGGCTTTTATGAAATCATCATAACTCGTTCTGTCTCGATTATCTCTGATTGAAAACATCCCTGCTTCGGTACAGATAGCTTTGATGTCCGCTCCACTAGCATTATCAGTTCTTCTAGATAGATTCTCCAAGTTTATGCCGTCCTCAAGGGACATATTCCCCATGTGAATCTTAAAGATCTTTTTTCTAGCTTTTAAGTCTGGTAAAGGTATCTTTATGATCCTATCAAATCTACCAGGTCGTAAGAGAGCTTTATCTAGTAGTTCGGGTCTATTAGTAGCTCCCATTACTTTAACATCTCCTACTGGCTCGAATCCATCTAGTTCTGAAAGCAACTGCATCATAGTCCTTTGAACTTCTCTATCTCCAGAAGTGGCCCCTTCTAACCTTTTAGTCGCAACAGAGTCTAACTCATCAATGAAAATTATAGTCGGGGCTTTATCACGAGCCATATCAAATAACTCTCTCACCATTCTAGCTCCTTCACCGATATATTTCTGAACGAGCTCAGAACCTACGAATTTGATGAATGTAGCATTTGTCCTTCTAGCAGCTGCCTTAGCTATCATCGTTTTACCCGTACCAGGTGGTCCAACTAGAAGAACACCCTTAGGGGGGTCGATACCGACTTTTTCAAATTTTTCTGGATAAAGTAATGGTTCTTCTATCGTTTCCCTCACTTCTAGAATCTTCTCGTCTAAACCCCCAATGTCATCATAAGTTACTTCTGGTTTTGATACTATTTCAGCCCCCATGATGTTTGGGTCAGCAGATGGTGGTAGGGTCTTAACGATAGATAAGGTCTGTTTATTTAGTGCGACCCTCGTACCAGATTTGATAAGCTTTTTAGGAAGATAATCCGCAACATTAACTATAAAATCCGGTCCGGTAGAACTTTCGATGACTGCTTGGCCATTCGGTAAAGATTCTTTGATTGTACCGACGATAAGAGGGGGTTTCTTCAATCGGGCTATCTCTTTTTTTATTTCACGTGTCTCCCTCTTCAACCGTTCCAATTCAGTCCTAACATAGTCGTCATTGAAACCCTGAGTATTAGTTTCTTCTAGAAGCTGCTCGTGTTTCTTTTGAATCTCATCGATCTTCTGTGTCAGCTTCTTCGAACTGTTCCTAATATCTTCTTCTTCCAAATGACCACCAATTGTCCTATATTTTTCATGAAATTAGTTTGTTATAAAGGTTGTGGTCATATCCCAGAAAGATATCTAAACCCTTTTTCAAATCAATTTATTCAATCTTTTTAGGGCATTTTTTTTACTCTTTTCTCTTACTTCCGATTGTTCCAAAACCGTTTTTAGATTATCGATAGTAGAATTATAAATCTCTTCATCTACAGGGAAAGGGGTGCCATCCTTACCTCCGTGTGCAAAACTGTATTTGACCGGATCCTTCCAGCTTGGTTCAGAACCATAAATCAGATCCGAAACTAAAGCCAAGGCTCTGATCTTTTTTGGACCCATCCCTTCCAAAGAGATCAATTCTTCGTAATCTGTAGGTTGAATTTCATAAGCTCTTTCCAAGGTACTCCATCCCTTTTTAGATATATCCATATCCAAAACTTGATGACGACTGGGCATCTCTATCTCTTCATGAAAATTAGTTAACGTCGTTTGACCTTTCTTCCTGAAATACTTCCTTAGATGCTCTGGATCATCGTTTATTAGGTCAACAGATATCTCCTTAGCATCTTCACTCCTTCTATCGGTCATATTTAGAACGTCTATTTCTTTACGGTCACAACATACTCCTTTATGAGGGTCCTCTAATAAATCATCTATTTCATTAGAAAGCCAATGGTATCTTCTAGCATACCCAATTTCATCATTCATGCCCTGCTGGATAACACCCCAATCTCCAGATTCTGCCAGAATAAACGAATGATGATATAAACTATATCTATCCTGTATACAGGTGTTGTCCACTTTAGCGATCATCTTAGAGGTATATGACATATCATCATATCTTTTCGGAGATAGCTGAAAATGTTCCTCCAAAGATCTAATCTCTTCTGGTGTCCTCATACTAGCCTTACCTTTCCCGCCGAGAAAAGCTATGCCATGTTCTTCAGGATCTAAAGCTACTTTCAGTGCACCACAAGTGGTCGTTGTTGTACCACTCGAATGCCAGTCAAACCCGATGGTACATGATAAGGCTTGAAACCAGTACGGATCGGTGATCCTCTCGAGGAACTCCTTTTTACCATACTCATCAATAATCACTTCGGTTATAGATCTACTGAGTTCTACCATCTTCTCGAATAACCACCGGGGAGTTCGACCCCCGTGTAGAGGTAAGTCTACGGTACCTTTACTCCGCATAGTTATTAATCTTGAAATGAGAACTTAATCTTTACGGAGAGAGGGATGAGATATATGAAAGTGGAAAAACGATTTATATGGGTCTGTGTTGATATCCAGATAGATGGTAGAATCAAAAGTATTGATGCGCATATACGATATCCTGAAAACTGAATTTGGGGAACAAAATTGGTGGCCGGCAGATACAAAATTCGAGATGATGGTGGGAGCTATATTGACCCAAAACGTGAGTTGGGTTAATGTTAAGAGGGCTATCGAAAATTTAAGAGAAAAGAAAATGCTGAATCCAACCGCCATAAAAAATTCTAGTATGAAAAACATCCAGTACCTAATAAAACCGACAGGTTTCTATAAACAGAAGTCTAAAAGACTAAAAAGACTAGCTAACGCTATATCGGATAACGGGAACATAGATTCATTACTGAAAAGAAATGATTTGAGAGATTTTCTTTTGACAATAAAAGGTATAGGCCCCGAAACTGCTGACAGCATAATTTTATATGCTGGAGAAGAGCCAAGATTCGTCGTCGATGCATACACTAGGAGGATATTAAAAAGGGTCTTAAATTATGAAGGAACATACCAGGATATACAGGATTTATTTGAAACAAAATTACCAAACGAATTAGATGTTTACAAAGAATATCACGCTCTACTGGTAGAACTGGGTAAAAAATATTGTAAGAAGAAAGAGCCTCGATGCATATCTTGCCCGCTTTCCAATTTATGCAAATTCACCGGATGAATCATCTCTGAAATATCCTTCTCCATCTTTTGATATCCCTTTTCATACTGCTATAAAAGGAGGGGAAATACACAACACTCAAAAGGATGGCTATAATAAGAACAGCTATAAAAAATACTTCTATGTCCGCCCTATACGCTTCTATTCCACCGATGATGAATCCCAATTGCTCAATAACCAGACCTAGTCCTAATCCATACAATATTGAACTGATCCTTACAATTGACCGACTCCAGTAATTTATAGATAACCACGCTGAGATAGATATCAATATTATACCATATGTAATATGATGAATATGGTATCCCCCCAAAACAACATTTCGCCCCACGGAGGTGGGTGGAGGAGTAGTTTCTGCGGCTCCTAAATATATCACCCATAACCTTGCGCCAATAAAGGATGCTAAAAAGGAAATAGAAATCAAAAATGGAACAGAACTCCTATTTTTATTGATCTCTCTTTTAAATAAACGAGGGGTTAATGTCAACGCATTTTTTATTTTTTCTTTTACGGTCATGCTTATCTTTTACTATTCTTATCAGTTCTAATCAAAATAAACGTTTCGATTAAAGAATTTTAAACTTTATACGTCTGGCATTCTTCAGTTAGATATATCGAATAATGATTCATCCCATAATAATTTCGAGTCGATTCATCAAAACTATAAGGGGTCATCCCAGGTTTTGTGGTTACCCCGTTCAACATCTCTTGATCCCATAAGATGTAACTTACATTAAATTCATCTAGTTCTCCCCGTATATCACTTGGGTCTTGAGAGAAGTATATGTCATATCCTTCTATCCACGTAAGATTTTCGTTACCAACCCCAAATAGAACTGCACTCATCCTATGGTCAGTAGCTATTTTTCCATCTATATTTCTGCTCCATATGCCCGCCTCTAAATCATCCCAATCACTCCCTTCCTCATAACCACTCACACTTTCCTGCGTTGGATACGTGAGAGGAACGGACCATAAAAGAAGGATAGATATCAGAATGACCATAACGACCTTTTTCCTTTTTTTCTTAAACGGGTTGTAAAGGATGAAGATCTGGGTTATACCCAACCCTAATAATATAGATAGCGGCAACAGTAAAAAGGAGAGTTGTCTCATAGGAAGAAGAGAGGAATCCTCTGTTAATATCCCCAAGGTCATCGAGAGAGAACCAAATAAAAACCAACCTACAACATGCATACCATCTCCAAATACTTTTATTATCTTCCTCGCTTCAACTGCTAGGATTCCTAAAATTAGTAGAGGGAAATAAAACAGGACTTGATAACTAAGTTTAAAATCTCTACCCGGTACTCTATAGAATCCTGCTAACAAAAGTAAGACTGCACCGATTATAAGAGATGGTACTGCAAATTTCAGAAAAGTCTTGATATTTTGCTTATGGATGTTAATAGGTAACATATATCCTGATTTTCTTCTGAGTTTGATAATTACATAAGCTGCAAATATTATGATATAAGGAACCGCGATTATCGAATAGGAGGGGGTACCCAATGCCATGTATATTCTATTTTTACGGAACGGCTCCGCGTATAACATCCAAAATGAAATGGCAATAGTAGTAAGTAGAAGGTATGAATAAAATTTATAGAGATTATTATCATCAGACCTTCTTTTAACAAATTCTGAGAAAAAGATACCTCCTAGGATAAATAATATCGTAAAGTACGTAGTGAGATGATGTGTGACAATTAAAGCCACTGCAGTAGGGATCATCAAAAGATAAAACTTTTTACTATCTCTAGATAGCGTTACGAAAAATATCAGGAATACAGTCATCAAAAAGAATCCTAATGTTTCAGGTTTAGGTTGAGAATAATTATAAACGAAGGGGGCTACTAAACTGAGAAATATTGATGATATCAAGGAGGGTTTCCATTTTCTAGTTATCTTATGTGATATCAAAAAAACTAGAAGTGGAACGAAAGAAGATATGATTACAGGTAGGAAAACGGTACTACTCAAGATTGATACATTGGTGGTCAAGGAAAACGTACCGCTCAAAACAAACATTCCAGGAAAAAAAGGATAGGCTTGTCCCCAACCATCTATGCTTAGGTATGACGAACCAGTACTCACCCATCTTTGAGTATAATAAACGTATTCTCCACAATCCATACCCCACATTGAATATCTAAAGAGAGGTATAGTTCTCATGAACAAAGAAAATAAAGTTATCGATATTAGAGATAACAGTATTATTTTGGAGTTATTTTTCATCGAGTAGGAGATATAATTACAATACTTAATTATTTTTCCTAAACCTCTTCAAGAATCCTAAACAAAAATACAAGAATTCTAAACAAAAATATATTAAATATAATCAGGTTCGTTAAATCATGAGCGAATTATCCGATAGGTACTCTAGACATTTAGTTTTAAAAGAGATAGGAAAAGAGGGCCAAAGTAGGATCGACGAAAGTAGAGTGACTATCTTGGGTCAGGGAGCACTTGGTACTGTGTTAGCGGATGGGTTAGCACGCTGTGGTGTGGGTGAGATAATTATTGCGGATAGAGATTTTGTGGAATTATCTAATCTTCAAAGACAAACGCTTTTCGATGAAAATGATATCGGAAAGCCCAAGGCTGAAGTCGCGGAAGAAAAGTTAAGATCCATCAATTCTGACATAATGATCGAAGGGCACGTGTTGGATGTTAATACAAAAAATATAGAGAACTTGATAATGGGTTCGGACATAGTTATGGACGCTTCGGATAATATGAAATTGAGGTTCTTATTGAATGATGCATGCATAAAACACGGTATACCATGGATATACTCCGCTGTCCTTGGAACCTATGGGATGACTATGAATATCACATCAGAGAATTCTCCCTGTCTGAGGTGCCTCATACCTGAACAACCAAATAGTGAAAGTCTAGGAACGTGTGCATCTGAAGGTATCCTTTTCACACTGCCCCGTGTTATCGCTAATATAGCTGCTACGGAGGCCGTGAAATTCCTGGTAGGTATGAAAAATAGAAAAGAACTCCTCACTATTGATCTCTGGAGGAATGAATTCGACTTGACGGAAGTGAGGAAAAAGGAAGATTGTAACTGCTGTGTTAATTATGATTTTAAATATCTCGAAGGAAAAGAAGACGAAACAGTAAAGTTGTGTGGACGAGAAGCAGTCCAAATAACGCCATCAGATAAAGACGAAGTAAATCTCGATGATTTCGTAAAAAGGTATAGAGAAGCAAAAAAGATAGGCGAACATCTAGTCAGGTTAAATGTAGAAAACTATGAATTAAATATCTTTAAAAATGGTAGAGTCATTATCAAGGGAACTGAAGATATCAACAAAGCGAAAAGCCTTTATGCCGACTATATTGGAAGATAAATATCTAAGCTTAAAATTCAAAAAAGTCCAATCTATCTAACAATTCTTCCATCTCTATCTTCTTTTCTTCACGTAAAACATCCCCATCTGAACTTTTTATCCTGGGTCCTTTAGGTGTGAGTAAACAGCAAACAGCCGGTTTTATCGATATGTCATAGGTTCCGATCTCTTTAGCTATATCGATTATTTCATTTTTGTCTAAACCGATCAACGGTCTATGAATAGAGATCTCTACAGCATTATCCTCTGTTGCTAGATTAGATAAAGTTTGAGATGCTACCTGACCTAGTGATTCTCCAGTAGCTATAGAGGAGGCATCCACTTTTTCTGCTAGTTTCTCAGCGGCCCTGTACATCATCCGTCTACAAAGGATACACCTAAAGCTAGATTCTGTATTTTTCGTTATTGCTTTATGGATATCTTCAAATTTTGCCCGATAAGAGCGAATATCGGGATGGATCTCTCTTAATCTATTAGTTAGATTGTCCACATTTTCTAGGGTTTTATCATCAGTAAAAGGCCTATGGTCTATATTAAGCAAAAATACTTCAGCACCCGCCTCAGCGAACATATGTGCGGCGACGGGAGAATCTATCCCTCCTGAAAGCAAAACCACTACCTTATGTGCCATGCAACCCGTTGAAAGCGTAAGATGTATATAAGATTAGGGAAAAAAGGCCTAAGTCGAACAAAAAGCTTATTATATGACTTTGTTTTGGGTAGATGGATTAGTAAATATGACAAGGGAACACACCCGATTTGAAAAGGCTAGGATAATAGGCGCAAGATCATTACAGATATCCATGGGGGCTCCACCACTGATAGAAGTACCAGTAGATATGATAGATCCCGTGGATATCGCCGTGGCTGAATACGACAAAGGTGTAATACCCATCTCAGTTTTAAGAGAGGAATAACAATGGAAGAAGGTATGGTTGAAGATGAAGAAGATATGCTAATACCAGAAGAGCAATATTTGACTGCAGGTGTCCACATCGGAACACAGCAAAAAAGCGCTTCGATGGAGGATTTTATCTTTAAAGTGAGAGACGACGGTCTATTCGTTTTGGACGTTAATAAAAGTGACAGCAGAATCACATCTGTTGCAAAATTGCTATCTCGTTATCCTCCCGAAAGGATACTTTTGGTTTCTGCGAGACAGTACGGAAAGAAACCCATTGAAAAATTTTCTGAGATAGTGGGTACAATGAGTTTAGCAGGTAGATTCATCCCGGGTACACTGACCAATCCCTCACTACACTCATTTATCGAACCTGAGATAATGTTGGTAGTAGATCCTGCTGCAGACAGACAGGCTGTTAGAGAGGCAGTAGGTATAGGTATCCCTTTAATAGGACTTGTAGATACCAATAATAGACTAGAAAATATCGATATCGCACTTCCTACAAATAATAAAGGTAGGAAAGCTCTTGCGTTGGTATTTTGGCTTCTAGCAAGAGAGATGGCCATGATAAAAGGAGACATAGAAAAAAGAGAAGATTTTCCATTCGAGATGGAAGATTTCGAACAAGAATTATAAGACTAATAATGTATAAGACTAATATAATCTTACAGTTTCTAGATTTTTCGGGGTTCTAGTCTCCATCCCATATTTTTTATATATAGTGCTGGCTAGATTGGTACATTTCCCTTCTTCTCCGTGACTCACCAGTACCCTTTCTGGACTTGGTTTCATACTGCTTATATAATGAAGTAGTTGGATCCTGTCACTATGGCCAGAGAAGCCTTCACAGGTATGTACTTTGAGATTCACCTTTATATCAATAGGATCTCCATTCTGTGTCAATGTAATATGATCGTATTCCTTTTGGATCCTATCTCCTATGGTTCCATCGGCCTGATACCCAACAAAGATAATAGCGGATTCAGGGTCATCTCCCCACGCCTTGAAATATTCTAATACCGGTCCCCCGTTCATCATACCTGCAGTCGCTAAAACGATGGCGGGTTCTGAGCTATCACATATCCCCTCCCTCATATCTCTGCTATCCACCTGATTAAATATATCTGACAAGAATGGGTTTTCGTCTTGATGGAATATCTTTTTCTTGAGTTTGTTATTTAAAAATTCGGGATAGGCGGTATGGATGGCTGTTGCCTCCCAGATCATACCATCTAGATATACTGGCGCTTCAGGCATCTCACCTTTATTCATAGCTTCTTCGATAACAAGCATGACTTCCTGTGATCTACCTACTGCAAAAACCGGGATAAGAACTTTTCCGCCCTCCTTTTTAAGTTGTTGTTCCAAAATATCTTTTAGCTGGGCTACAGCATCTCTTCGACTGGGTTGTAGATCATGATATCCACCATAAGTAGACTCCATAACCACGGTTTCTATCCGAGGGAACTTATTTACAGCTTGATTAAACAACCATGTATTATCATATTTTATATCCCCTGTAAAAGCAACATTATAATCCCCGTCTCCGATATGAAGATGAGCTACAGCAGAACCTAATATATGGCCTGCATTATGAAGTGTCAGTCTTATATCGGGTGCTATGTCGGTTGTCTCCCCATATTCTAAAGGGATTGTGTGCTTCACTGCTTCCCTAACATGTGAAGATTTATAGGGAGGGTCTCTAGCTTCCCCAACAGCGACCTTGATATAATCTAGTTGTAATAGAGCTGCAAGATCTCTCGTTGGTGAGGTACAGTAAACAGGGCCTTCAAAACCATATTTATAAAGTGCGGGTATCAAACCACTGTGGTCAAGGTGGGCGTGGGTCAGAATTATGCCATCTATATTATCTAATGGCAGCAGTTCAGGGGCATTGAGGTAAGGGGTACCGTCATCATCAGATGATACATCAGCACCGCAGTCAATTAGGACCTTACTATCTCGAGTGTGCAGAAGATGAGCGGATCTTCCTACTTCTCTATAACCGCCAAGGGCTGTTATCCTTGCAAAAGTTTCCCCTGAACGTGTATCTCTATTTATCTTCCTACCTAGTGTATTGAGGAACTTTCTCCTTTGAGTTCTTACAGTTCTTAAATAACTTCTGATGTCTTTTACAGTCTTTGACTCAATAGGCGGGGCTCTCACCACATCTGGTGCCCATCCAGTTTTTCTTTTTATCTCATTCAAGACCTTCCCTTTCTTACCTATGGCTATACCCGGAGCTTCTGCTTCGATTGTGACTTCCCCTAAATCTTCCTTAAAGAACATATCTGTTACTTTAGCTTCGTCCGGGATAATCTCATTAATTTTCCCTTCGGCTTCTTCGGGATTATCCAATAACGAAGCATCAGGTCTGATGGATATCCTCCTTTTAACCTTCTCTGCAAGTTTTTTAACTATCCCAGATTCCTTCGTGAAGGCGTCCAAATCTTTTGTATAAATAACGATGGTAGAACCCTCAAACTCTATATTAGTCACATTTACAGGTCTAGGAAGAACTTCCCGAATTGCTTCTTTTGCATCGTTCAAAATATCTTCAACACTCATATTGTTCACTCTTTATATTGCTACTATCTCCAGTTTATCATCTCATCACTACTATCGACAAATGGTTCATAATGGTGGTAAATTTTTCTTCTCTTTACGTACTTTTGAAATACGTTTATCGATCTCTTCTTCATCAATCTCCTCGAACCCTATATCCCTCTTTATCTTTGCTACACGTATCCCATCACCTGAAGCTGAATCTCTGCTGCTTGAAACGAGTAAGCATAAAACCGCTAGGTCAACACCGTCTTCAACACTCATACCTGTTTCATAATGGTCTTCAAGTACTCCGTAAACAAATGGAGAACCAGATCCTTCAGATACATAATCATCGGAGATTGCTCCTCCGGCCATATCTAAAGAATAAACATGTCCACCATCATCATCCACACCACCTACCAGCAGACCTACGAAGTACGGCATCATTCTTCGACCTAATAACATATTAGACAATAAAGTGGAAGCTGCTTTTACACTCATATCCTTATTCCTTTTCAATCTGTATAACTCTACCTCGGAACTCAGGAATCTCGATATAGCCTGTCCGTCACCAACAAGACCTGAAATAGTTAACGCCATGTTGTCCCCTATCTGGAAAAGTTTACGGGTATCTTTATGAGCTATCATATGACCTTTAGTAGCTCTTTTTTCCGTAGCAAGAACTACTCCACCATCGCATACTATCCCTACGGTCGTAGTACCTTTCTTTTTCATATCATCGATTTCATCCATGTTTTCACTCTCAACCCAATTAAATTAAATCGTATTTCAATTAGTCTTCATTAAATAAAAGGTTTTCTAAAAACTTCCTAAGCGTTGTTAGGAAAAACTATTATTTATGTGTTTCCATCATGATCTAATCTTTCCGTCGATATGTTTCAAATTTTGTATTCCATTATCTCAAACATTTTAATAATAGGAGTACATTTATCTCCTTGTGTTTAACGTGGAAATTAAACTTTTGTTGACTACAACTCTGCTGTTAACCTACATAATAGGTATCTTCATATTTAAACCCCTTCTCAAGAAGTTGAGAACTGAAGGTTTCACAGGCCGGGACATGTACAAATTGGGATATCCGTCTGTAGCAGAGATGGGTGGTATAGGGATCGCTTTTGCTTATCTAACTGGTTTACTAATTTTAAGCTCTTTTTATACTATACCCTCAGTTTCCTATCTCATAACTTTCGTTCTTATATTGTATTTCTTTTTCGGGTTAGTAGATGATATAGTAGGCGTTGGAGGGGCTCTTAGATTTACTCATAGCGAGATTGTTAAAATAATCATACCTTTATTTTTTGCTTTTCCTCTGATTAGATATGTAGATACTTCCTTGTATCTACCCGGTTTAGGTACACTAGAGTTCGGTATAGTCTATTTGATACTATTCATGCCCGTCTACATAATGGTATGTGCAAACCTTCTCAACATGTATTCATATTACAACGGTCAATCTGCAGGAACGATGATAATAATCCTTTCTTTCCTAACTTTAAAGCTCGTCGAAATAGGGAATACCGATGTACTATTCTTTATATTTCCTTTCATGGGTGCCACGTTAGCCTTCCTTTCCTACAATATAAATCCAGCAGGAGTTTTTCCTGGAGACTGTGGTGATATGATGATGGGAGCAACAATCGGGGTTACGGCATTGCTAGGAAACCTAGAAGCATTTACATTCGTATGCCTGCTCCCTCTAACTATAAATTTCCTGATGGTAGCATATTGGTTCCTTTCCGAAAGAGGTGAGAAACACGAAAAATTTGGAAAAGTAGATGAAGATGGGAATATAGACCCCCCTAACGCGAAAACTCTGATGTGGTTATTTCCTTCTATTTGGTCTTTGGATGAAAGACAGACCACAATTATTATGTACGCACTGGTTTTCCTTTCATCGTTCTCCGCATGGTTATTACTTTAAACACCATTGTACTATCAGACAAACAATACTTATATATGAGAAAAGATTCGTTTTATCTAGATATAACATTTACCAAATTTGAACGAAAGTTCAAATAAAGAGGAATAAAATGTGGATAGTTTCGATATCGATATTAATCGCCTTTTTCGTTTCCTTGCTAATCACTAAATGGCAGATCAAGAGTTTCGGGCATGCTGGGATCAATGGGAAAGATATGCATAAGAAACATAAACCACATGTCCCAGAGATGGGGGGATTATCTGCGTTGATGGGATTCGTAGTAGGGTTATCATTACTCTTAGCGGAAAAAAGGGGACTCGATGAACCGTTCTTTTTGACTGCTTTGATAGGGATCATCGGTGCAGGACTGATTGGGATGGTGGACGATATGGTAAATGTCCGACAAAGAGCAAAGGCTTTACTGCCCTACCTTTTTACGATACCATTCGGAATACAGATGATGGGAAGATCACTGGAATTTTTTGGGTTTAGGATAGAGCATCCCTATATACTTCTACTGATAGTACCTTTCGGGGTAACATGTGCAGCTAATGCCTCAAACATGCTTGAAGGTTTCAACGGTCTAGGCGCTGGATTGGCTATTATAATATCCACATCTTTGATAATTCTGATATATCTAGAAGGGGGGCCTAATCTTGGATTTTATATATTATTTCCTCTTCTAGGTGCTGTAATGGGATTTGGGGTTTTCAACCTATATCCCTCCCTTATCTTTCCAGGCGATACTTTTACTTTATTCAGCGGAGCCGCTATCGGTATAGCTGCTATATTGAGTGATCTTATCACACCAGGTATTATCTTATTTTTACCTATGATCGCTGAATTCTTTCTGAAATTCAAAGGAGGATTCAAAGCAGAAAATTTCGCTGTCCCCGGTGAGAACGGTTATCTCTATAGTAGAACCGATAAAATAGAGAGTTTGACCCATTTTCTAGTGAAGCGTTTCAGATTAAAAGAATGGCAGTTGGTCTCAATAATCTGGGCTATAGAAATAACATTGAGTGCTCTAATCATAATCTCCTATATTTATATTTTTTAATCTTTTATTACTGAGGTAAACACCGAGAGATATAATAACAACACCTACATTAAGTAAAATATGTATCATCTTGAATGTAAATGCATGCTTAAAAAAGGGGATAGATTCGTACTGGGCGAAGGTAGAAAAGAATTGTTAACTTTGATCGAAAAAACAGGGTCTTTAACGGAAGCTGCAGAGAAGATGGACATGTCCTATAGACATGCCTGGGGGATCATCAAAAAAATTGAGGAGGCTGCTGATGAAAATGTCGTTGTTTCAAAAAGGGGAGGAGATAAAGGAGGGGGGACAAAACTGTCTAAGTTCGGTACGGGCCTGTTAGAAAAATACGAGGAGATGAAGAAAAAACACCGTGGAGATATCTATGAAAAACCTTCTCTCACCGTAGACGGGATCATACAACAAAAAGATGAGATACTGTTGATAGAGAGGAAAAATCCTCCATTCAAAGGGAAATATGCTCTACCCGGTGGTTTTGTAGAATACAACGAGTTGGTAGAAGAGGCGGTTGTAAGAGAAATAAAGGAGGAAACGGGTTTGAAAACTGAGATAAAAAGGTTAGTAGATGTATATTCAGACCCAGATAGGGATCCTAGGGGGCATACCGTGTCTATTGTATATTCACTAAAGGTCATAGGTGGAAAACTTTCTAGCGGAAGCGATGCTCAAGGAGCAGAATATTTCCTAAAGGATGATATCCCAGAATTGGCTTTCGACCATGCTAAAATAATCAAGGATTATTTATTTCGTTTTTGTGATTAAACGATAGCGTATATCAGTTCCTTTCAGTTCAGTCTCTAACTGTTTTACTATCTCTCCGTACTCCTTGGGACTATTGTATTCTTTTGCAAGGTCATACCGTCCTACTACAGGTTTAAATCCCATCTCCTTCATTTTCTTTATCACAACTTGGGGTGACACTCCTTCACTGGAGAAATATAACTCTACGTATAATTTCATAATATTCGGTTGAAATACAGATAGGTTATATAATAATTATGGTTCAACATAATATTCCAGGCAAGGTTAAATATAATACGTGAATACTACCGGATAGGAATGTCGAGATGGAAACATAAAAAGATAGCTAAAGAGAGGATAGAGAAACTATTTGAAGAAGCAAGAAGGGCAACACTAGAGGATGACATCCTCCGTTCTAACCGATATGTTGAATTGGCTAGAAAGATCGGGATGAAATACAATGTAGGTATCCCATCGAAGTACAGACGAAGGTTCTGTAAGAGATGTTACTCCTACCTTTTCCCTGGTAAAACGTGCAGGGTGAGGATAAATAAAGGAAAGTTGGTGACCAAATGTCTAAATTGCAAAACTATAAATCGGTTCGGAGTAGATGAAAGGGGTGAAGATAAACATGGATCCCAAGAAAGCTAAGATCAAAGGGCAAGATATTGACGCGTCCATCAGGATAGGCAAACATGGAATCAATGAGGGTGTGATCGATGAGATCGAAAAACAGTTGGAAGATAAAGATCTGATCAAGATAAAACTGCTTAGGAATAGTCCTATACAGGATATCGATAGAGCAGTAGATATATTGAAGGATGAAACGAGCGGTAACCCCGTCGAGGTTCGGGGGAAAACTATATTATTAATCACCGAGGAAGACGATAAATAGTTTGTCTCGAATGATTTACGACCTTTTCAATTCGATGTCCAAAGCTTTGTGTTTCATATAGGCGGAGTAACTTTTGACATCTCTGACGTTCCTGATTTCAGGGACGTAGCCGCAATCAGATATCTTATCTTTTACCTTCTTAAGCCATCTCTTTTCCTCCACCTCTTCGACCATCTCATAATAATGTAAAATACATTTCTTTTCTGTCGCTTTTAAGGCGGACTCTAAAAATTCAAAAGAGGAATGGGGGAGGTTCATAATGATCCTATCTACACTGAACTGTGGGGCCAACTCTTTAGCATCTCCCTGATACACCTCCACTACATCTTCTACATTGTTCCTTTTGATATTCCTTTTCAGCAGTGAAATTGCATCGGGATTGATATCTATACTGAAAATTTTCTCAACATCCACGTTATTAGCTATCAAGATACTGTAAGGTCCAACCCCAGTGAACATATCTAGCACTTTCTCATCCGGTAGGGCTTGTTTTACAACTCTCCAACGCTCCGTAGCCAACCTTGGAGAAAAATATGCATCCGATACGTCTACCTCGAATTCAGCACCATACTCTCTGTGAATGGTCGTCTTTCTATCTTCACCGGCAATATTTTCAACTTCCCTTACTCTGAACTCACCTACTACACCATGGTCCTGCATAACGGTCCTTACATTTTTATGGACTTCGAGGATGGCCTCGCCTATCTTACTTTTATACTCTTCTAACCCCTCTGGTATCTTGATTATGGCTATATCTCCAATGATATCAAAACTCGTCGGAAGGGTATCTTTTACCTCCTCTGGCATATCTATAAATTCTCTATAATCCCTTGATTTAATCTCCCTGTACTCTATATCTTTTTTAACAACTTCATAATCTAAATCATCAGGACGATCTTTTATGGGGATGAATAGATAGTTTTCGTTAGAGATGATCTTACCGTTCTTGTTTAGCATATCCCTTTCCAAAAGCTTATTTCTAACCTTTTCTCCTTCACTTTTAGGAACTTTCAAACAAAGCATATCAAGAGGTAATACATATGGGAGAATTAATATTCATCGGTTTAGGTCTATATGATGAGAAGGACATCAGTGTTAAGGGTAAAGAGATAGCTAAAGATGCAGATGAAGTGTACTCTGAATTCTACACAAGTAATCTAGCGGGAACAGATCTCGACAAGATCCAGGATGAACTTGGAATCGATATAAAAATTTTAGATAGGGAGCAAATCGAAAAAGATGCAATACCAGTCCGGTCTGCTCAGGATAGAAAAACCGTGATCTTAACTGCCGGTGACCCTATGGCTGCTACAACCCACGTTGATCTTAGATTGAGAGCGGTCGAGAAAGGTGTGGGAACCAGGGTAGTACATTCCTCATCTATTTTTTCCGCTGCACCTTCGATACTAGGGGTCCAACATTACAAATTTGGGAAGACGGTCACCCTGCCCTTTTTTGAAGAGAAAGAGAATTATCCAGAAAGTCCGTATCATAGGATAAAAGACAACAAAAAGATAGGATTACATTCATTGGTCTTATTGGACATCGATGGAAAAAAGAAAAAGTATATGAGTGCCGAAGAGGGGATGAAAGCTCTACGTTATTTAGAAAAGAAAATATCAAAAGGTGTTATCAATGAGGATACTGTAGTAGCCGGTCTTGCGAGAGTCGGTTCAAACGAACCTGAATTAAAAGCAGGATATCCACAAGACATCTTAGAGCACGATTTCGGTGAAGGTTTACATTGTATGGTGGTCTTTGGTGACCTCCACTTCATGGAGATAGATTCACTTATCGCTCTCGCAGATGCACCAGAATCTATAGGGGAGGAGTAAAACGAAAATATATTTTTGTCACAACTAACAACTATATAGATATAAACACGTTCGGAATACTAAGAAAAAAAGTCAACTATGTTACATACACCAACCATTTTAGAAAGATAGTGATCATTTGAATTTTGATTAAAATAAAACAATAAAAATTATTATATATCATAATTTCATTATGATCCGAGAAAACATGATTAGACAAAATTAATTATTCACTTTTGCAAGTATTTTTATCATCGTGAGCTCTGCTTCTGCAACGTACAACATTTTATCCGATTCGGATAACGTTTTAGAATCTGATTTTGGATCGGATGTATTGGAGGATGAAGAGAATTGGCATTACAAGATACCCATCGAAGTACACAGCGGTATGTACGAGCGAGAGGATCGGGTGGTCTCGCAGGTCGTGAACGTTACCAAGGAGATCGGAGGTATGGGTAATTATGACAAGAACTCGCTGCGGGTGCATGAAACAAACGAAAGCTGGTACCCGATGTGGGAGACGGTGTACCAAGAGCGGTGGCTGGACGAGGACAGGGTTAAAGTGAGCTGGTTGTTGAACGGAACGACTCCTGTGGATAGTACCCGTTATTTTATGCTGAAATTCGATACCGCTGAGAACGGACCTAAACCCGAGATGGATAGTTTTGATCCGATCATAGATATAGAGGAAAAT